>CAZZHP010000010.1:0-16705 GCA_964653925.1 uncultured Eubacteriales bacterium
CACAAATTGCCAAAGCCCTCGATTTGAAACTCGAAACAATATATATAGGCGGTGGTACTCCGACTACGCTATCGCCGGAGCAAATGTCAATGTTAATTACTACAATTAGGGATAACTTTGATATGTCCGCTTGCAGGGAATTTACCGTTGAGGCAGGTCGCCCCGATACCATAAACGAAGCAAAATTGAGGACAATAATAGATAACGGAGTTGATAGGATAAGTATTAATCCTCAGACCTTAAATGATGATGTGCTAAGTGCTATCGGCCGTAAGCATAACGCCGAACAAACCATAACAGCATATAGGCTTGCACGGCAGGTTGGCTTTAAGCATATAAATATGGACTTGATTGCAGGACTTCCGTGCGATAGTTTTGATAGTTTTAAAGCTACACTTGACAGTATAATTGCTCTTGACCCCGAAAGCATTACAGTACATACCTTGTCAATGAAGAAAAGTTCTTTCCTGACCGAAAAGGGACTCTTAGTTTACAAAGATGACGCAGACAGAACCTCTAAAATGCTTGATTATTGTCAAGATAAGTTAACCGATAACGGATATCTGCCGTATTACCTTTACAGGCAAAGCCGTATGGTCGGCAACCTTGAAAATGTCGGTTGGGCAAAAAAGGGCTTTGAGGGACTCTACAATGTTTATGTAATGGACGAAACTCATACAATACTTGCCTGTGGTGCAGGTGCGGTAACAAAGCTTAAACAATATGGCGGCGAATATTTAGAGCGAATATTTAACTACAAATATCCATACGAATATATAGATGGCTTTGATACGCTTATCAAACGCAAAGAGGCTATATATCCGTTTTATCAAAAATATAATTAAATCTAAGGAGTGTTTAAAATGAGTTTTTTTGAAGATTTAGGTACTAATTTAAAAGATGTGGCAACCACTGTTGGAGAGAAAGCAAGCAATATATGTGATATTTCCAAACTTAACTATGTTGCAGGAACTATCAAAGCCGAAATAAAAAAAGAAACAATTAATCTCGGTAATTTAGTGTACGAGGAATATCAACTTGATGAAACTGCCAAAATCAACGAATTTGCAGAAGTTATCAACCATATTGGAGAACTTAAATTGCAACTTAAAAATATCAACAATTTGATTAGTGAGGCTAAAAAGAAATAACTATTTATAATTTATGTAATAAATAATGGGTGATTTATTTTGAACAAAAAGAGTAATAATCAGGTGGCGGTGCAACATAATTCCACTACCTCTTTTTTGAAAGGCTCTCTTGTACTTAGTATAAGTATTATTGCAGTCAAAATTTGTGGTATGATTTACAAAATTATGCTATCAAATATTTACGAAAGTTTTGGTGAGAATTATTCCGGTATAGGTATAGGCTTCTTTAGTAATGCTTATGAATTGTATGTACCGTTGTTTACGCTTGCAACAGCAGGGTTTCCGGTAGCAGTTTCAAGGCTTATATCAGAAAGTGTAGCCCAAAACAGGTACAAAGATGTAAATACTATATACAAAATTTCCAAGCGATTTTTTAAGATAACCGGTCTTGTATGCTTTTTTATAATGTTTTTTGGTAGTTTTTTATTTGTTAAAATTATCAATCAACCTTATTCGCTATATCCTGTACTTATGTTATCTCCGATGGTATTCTTTGCTTGCCTTGTGTCCATATACAGGGGGTATTTTGAGGGACTAAGGGATATGACCCCTACCGCTATTTCAGAGGTTATCGAGGCTTGTTCTAAACTTTTTATAGGTCTTACAACTTCGTATTTAGTTATGAAGATTGGTATTGCACAATATAACTCAACAGGCAGAGTGTTTGGAATTGCGTTCGAGGATAATCAAGATGCAATGTATACCTTGCTCTCGTTCTCTGCAACAGGTGCAATATTCGGTATAACATTGGGTAGCCTGCTATCTTTTGCGTTCTTGTTTGTTAGATATAAGTTAACTAATAAGAAATACATACCTGATGTGTGTCTCGAAAATTCGCTAAAAGCAAGGGAAAGCAAAGAGTTATTCAATGCTATGATTAAAACGGCTATCCCTGTCGGTTTAGGTGCTTTGATTATGAGTGTTGCCTCTACAATAGATACTGTTATGGTTCAAACAGTACTTTTAAATATGGCGACTACGCACCCTACGGAACTTTTGGCTCAATTTAACGGCAAACTTGACAGCCTAATAAATGATAACGAGGTCCTAATTCACACATACTTATTTGGTATTTATAGTAACTGCATGACTATCAGCCAGCTTGTTACATCGGTAACTCAGGTGTTTGGAACATCTGCTATGCCTAATGTAACAGCCGCCTACGCAAAGGGTGACAAGGCCGAACTCAAAACCTCTATGCAAACGGTTATTAAACTTACGGCTTTGTTTGTATTCCCTGTTGGTTTGGGTTTATTTGCTATACCGCACGAAATTATCAGTTTGTTTTATAGCGGTAGCATAGCAACCTATGGTACAGATGTGTTGCGTATTATGGGTTTAGGTGTTATATTTATAGCGTCAAGTACCCCGCTGTGCAGTATGTTGCAGGCAATAGGCAAGGTTAAAATTCCTATGAAATTATACGCTGTTGCTATGTGTATAAAAATCGGACTTAACTATTTGTTTGTAAGTATTGTATCAGTCAATATTGTCGGTGCGGCTGTCGGTTATCTTGCAGCATATATATTTGTGTGTATAGTCGCTACTTATGATTTGCACAAATATTCGGGAGTGCGTTTCAGTGTAGCACAGGCAACTGTTAAACCGCTCGTATCCGGTGTAGCCTGTGCGGTAACGGCATTTTTGGCATCATCTTTGTTCCAAAAATTCTTGCCGTATAAGTTGTCTACAATAGTTGCTATCATCTGTGGTGGCATAATTTACATAATTTTTTTACTACTTTTAAGGGCTTTTTCGGAAAATGAAATAAAATTACTCCCAAAAGGAGAAAAATTGTCAAAAATACTTGCAAAAATGAACCTTTTGAGTTAAAATATAAGTGTTATTGATTAAGGTTAATTATGCTTTGTTTTTAGGAGATTTTTTGTAATGAATTTTGAGGAAAAATCAAACTATAGTTTTGATGATTTAGTTAAGATAATGGAGATTCTCCGTTCCGAAAATGGCTGTCCATGGGATAAGGAGCAAACCCATAAATCTATAAGACAAAATTTTATAGAAGAAACTTACGAGGTTATCGAGGCTATCGACACAGACAACCAAGAACTTATGTGTGAGGAACTTGGTGATGTGCTTATGCAAGTTGTTTTTCATTCCAGAATTAGCCAAGAGGCAGGAAGCTTCGATGTTAATGATGTTTGTGATGGAGTTTGCAGGAAGCTCATTATCAGACACCCGCATGTGTTTGGCGATGTGTCGGCTGATACTACCGATAAAGTATTACAAAATTGGGACGCTATCAAAATGGCTACCAAATCTCAAAAAACTCAGGCTGATGTTCTTGATAGCGTTTCCAAGAGTTTACCTGCCTTGATGAGAAGCCAAAAAATTTCGCACAAAGCGTCAAAAGTTGGTTTCAACTATAATAGTGTAGACGGTGCGTTTGACAAAATTCAGGAGGAAATGACCGAACTTAAACAGGCTATTGATAATAACGATGTCCAAAATCAACACGAAGAGTTGGGCGATTTGTTGTTTGCAGTTGCCAAAGTGGCAGACTTCCTGAATATCGACTCCGAAAAGGCACTTTATGATGCTTGTGAGAAATTCTGCGGTAGATTTCGTAAGGTAGAGGAATACGCAAACAATGATAACATTGATATGAGGACAGCTGATATTTCGAAGCTTATTGAGTTGTGGAAGAAGGCAAAAGAAACAACACTTAAACAGTAATTTATATTTATATACACTTATTTTGGAGGAATAAAAATGAATAAGACAGAATTGATTAGTGCTATCGCAGAAAAAACACAAATGTCAAAAAAGGACGCAGAGAAGGCTCTTACCGCTTTTGTTGATATCGTTACAGATAGAGTTGCAAGCGGCGAAGAAGTTAGAATTGTAGGTTTTGGTAGTTTTGAACTCCGTAGCAGAGAGTCAAGAATTGGCTGCAACCCAAGAACTAAAGAAACAATCGAAATTCCTGCTTCTAACATTCCTGCTTTCAAGGCTGGCAAAGTTTTCAAAGAGGCTGTAAATAAGTAATTTATTCACAAAAAATGGAGATGTTTGTTTAGAACATCTCCTTTTTTGTTATGGTTATTTAAATTTAGGGGGATATTATATGCGACTTGATAAATATTTAAAGGTATCACGACTTATCAAACGCCGTACTATTGCTAACGAGGCATGCGACGCAGGCAAGGTTGCAGTAAACGGCAAAATCGCCCGTGCGTCATATGATGTCAAAATCGGTGATGAGATAGAGATTACTATGGGTACAAGGGTGATAAAGGTCGAGGTTACAAGCATTAACGAAGTTATCCGCAAAGAAGATGCTAACTCTATGTATATAGCAAAATAATTTTAATGTATCGCAAAAATTAATTATAATTAAGTATTCTCTGCCATATAATTATATGTAAATATTTAATATACTCGTATGTTCAGTATAATCGAAAGGGGAATACTTATGGCAGAAACACAGAGGACTAATCACACAGTTTATATAGAAAACAGAAAAGGTATTGCGTTTACAGGTATAATTGATGTAAACGGGTTTGATGAGCAGACAGTTACGCTCAAAAGCGATTTAGGCGGAATTATTATCAAAGGTAGCGATTTGCAGATTACCGAACTTTCGCTTGACAAAGGTGATGTAAAAATAAGTGGTACTATAAACTCTATGCAATATACAGGCAGTGCCGATAGCAAGGGCGTATTTTCTAAAATATTTAAGTAAAGAGTGTTAATAAATGTATCAACAATTTTGGCTTTTGGGTGTTTACTTGGGTGTTATTTACGAGGTTGTAAACTTTGTGCGTAAGATAGTTGCTAACAGGACATTTACACTTGTTGTAGATATCCTTGCTATGCTATCGTTTGGTATCACTGTATTTCTATATTTTACCGCTTACACAAATGGCAATATAAGGGCATTATTGTTATTATTAACTATTTTTGGTTTTATTCTGGTAAAATTATCGCTTGGCTTGATACTTGACTTTATTTACAGAAAAATATATCAGAAAATATATACTTATATGAAAAATTTACTTGTAAAAATTTTAAAAAAAGTTAAAAATTTTAGCAAAAATCTATTGAAAATATATCACAGAATATTGTATAATATAGTTATTAAAAACAAAAAAGAAGAAGTTGTTACAAATGAACCTAATAAAAAAAGCAAAAAACAAGATAAAACAACTTAGCTCTATTAAAATTTTGGGTTTTATAGTTTTTTTAATCTTTATTATTTATTCTGTTATTACTATAATTTCACAATATAGTCTGGCTGCTCAAAAGAACGCAGAACTTGATTTACTAAAAAACGAATTGCAAATATTAAAAATAAAAAATGAGGACATACAAAATATACTTAATTATACTGATGAGGAGAACAAAGAATATATAGAGCGTATTGCACGGCATGAGCTTGACTATGTTGAGAATGGTGAGAGAGTTTTTGTTAATATTTCAGGCGAGTAATGCCTGTTAAAAATAATAAGGAGTATATATTTATATGACACTTGAAGTTGGAATGATAATCAAGGGCAAGGTTTCCGGCATAAAGGAGTTTGGCGCTTTTGTCGATTTGGATAATAATGTAACCGGTATGGTACATATATCTGAGGTCGCCCCTACTTATGTAAAAGAGATTAAAGACTATCTCAAAGAAGGGCAAGAGGTACAGGTTAAGGTGCTTTCTATTGCCGACAATGGCAAGATTAGCCTCTCTATCAAACAGGCGACAGAGCAACAACGCCCAAGTCGTAGCAACAACCGTGGTAATCATTCGGGTAACAATCACAACGATAAATCTGCAAGACCGCAACGCAGACCACAACGCACACCGCCGGCACCGGTAACCTCACCAGGTGATTTTGAATGGACTTCACAACGCCGAGATACCTCCGAGAGTTTTGAGGATATGATGTCTAAATTTAAACAATTAAGCGAGGATAAGATGTCCGACCTTAAATCAAGCAACGAGGGCAGAGGTTACAACCGTAAGTTTAACGGCAGAAATAACGGCAGACAATAATTACACCTTGTAATTGCCGTTTAATATTTATTATATAGCAAAATAAGCATAATTAGGTAGCGGAGGCTGTGCCTTTGCTACCTTAATTTATGTTTAAAAAATTTTGACAGGAGTTTTTATGCAGAGATTGAAATTTTCTGCCCCGTGCCTGCTTGGTATAGAGGGCTTAATAGCAAACGAACTTAAATTTATGGATATAAAGAATGTAAATGCCGAGAATGGCCGTGTTACATTTACAGGCGATTACAGCACAATGGCAAGGGCTAATATCTGTTCAAGATATAGCGAAAGAATACAAATTTTGCTTGCTGAGTTTGATGCCACAAGTTTTGAGGAACTTTTTTGCGGTGTTAAAAATATAGCGTGGGAGGAATTTTTAGATAAAGATGATGCCTTCCCCGTTAAGGGCAGGAGTCTTAGTTCGCAACTTGCGAGCATTCCAAATTGCCAAAAAATAATCAAAAAGGCAATAGTAGAGCGTATGAAACTTAACTATCGCACAGATTGGTTCGAGGAAACAGGTGCTGTTCATCAGGTGCAATTTTTAATTTTAAAAAATAGAGTTAGCATTATGCTCGATACAAGCGGTGCAGGACTGCATAAGCGTGGTTACAGGGCAGTTGCAAACGATGCCCCTATCAAAGAGACTCTGGCTGCCGCTATGGCTGAGTTATCCCGTGTACGACCAAACCATACTGTAATTGACCCAATGTGTGGCAGCGGTACAATCTTGATAGAATCAGCACTCAAAGCGATGAAAATTGCCTCCGGTTCAATGCGTACATTTGCCTCGCAGGACTGGCAACAAGTCCCTCCTCATATTTTTGCAGATGAATTTGAAAGAGCAAAAAGCCTCGAAAACCGTGGCTACGATTTTCAAGGCATAGGTTACGATATAGACGGCGATACTATCAAAATTGCACAGGAGAACGCCCGCAAGGCAGGTGTCGCCGATAAAATAAGATTTGAAAAGCGTGATATAAACGACTTTAAACAGGAATTTGAGCGTGCAACATTAATCACCAACCCGCCTTATGGCGAGAGAATGCTCGATATAAAAGGTGCAGAAGAATTATACAAGGTTATGGGCAAGAAATTCAAGCAAAAAGATGGTTGGAGTTACACTATAATAAGCCCTGATGATGATTTTGAAAAATGCTTTTCAAGACCTGCTGACAAAAGGCGAAAACTATATAACGGTATGCTAAAATGTCAAGTCTATATGTATTACAAATAAGTTATATTTTCTCAATTTATCAAGGTGTGGTGTAATAATGAATTCTCTAAAAAAGGCATTTAAGCAGGCATTCCCAATAACAATTCCTGTTATGTGCGGTTATTTGTTTTTGGGTTGCGGTTTTGGTGTGCTTATGTCAAAGGCAGGCTATCATTTTATTTGGTCTACCTTTACAAGTATAACTGTTTTTTGCGGTTCAATGCAGTATGTCGCAGTTGATTTATTAAGCGACAAGTTCGATATATTAACCGCAATTATTATGACGCTTGCGGTCAATATAAGGCATTTGTTTTATGGTTTATCACTTATAGGGCAGTACAAGGGAATAGGTTCCAAAAAATTCTTTTGTGCCTTTGGCTTAACCGATGAAACATACTCGCTTGTATGTTCCCAAAAGGTTCCCGATAATGTTGACAAGGGCAGTTTCTATTTGGCTATCACTATGTTAAACCATATTTATTGGATATGCGGTTGTACTGTCGGTGGCATTATAGGTCAGTATGTTGACTTTAACGCAAAGGGGATAGACTTTGTTATGACTGCTCTGTTTGTGGTAATTTTCTTAGAACAATGGGAGAGTACCACAGAGCATAGTTCAGCCTTACTCGGACTTGGGGCAACCCTGTTTACACTCGTAATTTCACGCACGGTGTTTACTGCGATGTCCGGCTTTTTCTTGATACCTTCAATGATAATTATTTTTTTAGCACTTGCTATTTTCCGTAATAATCTCGAAGGGAGATTTGACAAATGCAACATCAATCAGTGACTCAAACAATAATAACACTACTTGTAATTACAGTAGTTACATTTATGTTAAGGGGTCTGCCGTTTGTAATTTTTTCAGGCAAAAAAGAAATACCAAAGTTTATAACCTATTTGGGCAAGGTTATGCCATATTCGGTTATAGGAATGTTGGTCGTTTATTGCTTTAAAGATGTTCAAATCTTATCCTCAACCTATGGCTTGCCTGAACTAATGTCCGTTATAATGATAATAATATTACATAAATGGAGGCATAACCTGTTGCTCTCGGTAGGTGCAGGCACGGTTATATATATGTTACTGGTGCAATTTGTGTTTATTTAATCTTTATTTTATCCATCTTATTTACACCTATAACACCGCCAATAGCACCGCCTACTATCAGGGCTATTGCTTTGTATAGGGTAAATATACTTATGGTTGTTTTACTGCCTATTAAACCGCTTATAGTAATAATTAAAAATAAAATAATTCCAATTATCATACCGAGCAACAAACCTTTTGCTCGGTATATTCTTGCCCCTAAATATCCCCCGCAAATACCGCACAAAGCAAGTGTTACAATTATCATTACCGATATGTATTGTGTCGGCAAAAGCCCAATTTGATTTAATGCGATGCTTAATAATGCTAACAAAATTGCACATATTGTTGCACCAAAAAGTGTACCCCAAATTATAGCTTTAATCTGTTTTTTGTTATCCATATAATCACCTGTTATAATTATTTATTAGTAATATATATTTCAAAAAATCAGAATTATGAATAAAAAGCATTTTCAGATACATAAAATAAATCTGAAAATGCTTTTATTTTTTTGTCGGGTTATATGGAGTAATTATGTTAGTTCTACCCAAGATATAGTCAGTAGATGTTTTGTAGATATCCGCTAACTTAATCAGCAAATGAACAGGTATTTCCCGCTTGCCCGTTTCGTAATTGCTGTAAACTCTCTGGTTAATTTTCAAAATATCCGCTATTTCCTTTTGTGTTAAATCATTGTCTTGCCTTAAATCTTTTATCCTCTGATACATTAAAACACCACCTATATAAAATATACAATAAAATTGCAATAAAGGCTTTATTTTACTACCAAATGGTAGTAAAATAAGTTTAACACCCGTACATATTATATATGTTTAGCATTTTTATGCTTGTTATTATAATTGTAGTGAAATTTATTCACAATTTGATACAACCTACAAAAGATAAATATATAATATTATATATAAAACAAAGTATTAAAGGGGACAAATAAATTTAGTGAGGGATATGTTTATGGATAAAGAGTCAACTTTGGCTGAATTTTTAGCTTATAAACGCAGAGAACATAACTATACCCAACAAGATTTGGCTAAACTTTTGGGTATTGAGCGTTCAACTTATGCCTATTACGAGAACGGCAAAACCGACCCTGCAATAGATATTATCAAGAAACTTGCCAATATTTATAATATTAGTATTGATGAGATGTTATTGTGCCGAAAAAGTCGAAGCGAGATTGTAAGGGATACCAAGATAACCCTCAACCGCTCCAAAAGCAGAAATATAGAGGAACTGACAGATATGGAGAACGAGGTGTTAAGTTACTTTCGTAAACTTACCGAAAGTGAAAAAGAAAGGGTAATAAGGACAATAAACGACAACAGTAGTAATAGTGACAAAGCTGATAAAACCGATAAAAATAACAACGGTAATACAAATAAACAAAATTGAGTTTGCTTTTAATTATATTTAATGCAACATAACAAAATGCAAAAAAAGTATTGACAAATATTAAGCATAGTGATATAATGATATTACATTGATGATAACAATGTGCAAATATCGCGGAGTGGAGCAGTTGGTAGCTCGTCGGGCTCATAACCCGAAGGCCGTAGGTTCGAGTCCTTCCTCCGCAACCATATCGAGTATTCATAAGGACCTTTGCCTGTGGATACTCGATTTTTCTATAAAAATACTATCTTATGTTAGCGGGTAAATATCAGAATATCGCAACGGTGTGTAGCAAAAATTTATTTTAAGGGAGTGTAAAATGATGGAAAAACAAAGAACCTACATAGCAATCGACCTGAAATCATTCTACGCTTCTGTTGAGTGTAGAGAGCGGAAGCGTGACCCCTTGACTACAAATCTTGTTGTGGCAGATGAGGGCCGAACCGACAAAACAATCTGCCTTGCCGTATCTCCATCGTTAAAGAGTTATGGGGTATCTGGCAGACCAAGGCTGTTTGAAGTTGTCCAAAAGGTCAAAGAAGTCAACAATATGCGAAGATTAAAAGCACCAAACAGGACATTTACAGGCTTATCCGATGACATCAGGGAACTTAGCAAAAATACGGCATTAGCAATAGATTATATTGTAGCACCGCCCCGTATGGCTTATTATATAGATTACAGTACAAAGATTTACAATGTTTACCTAAAATATGTTTCATCAGTAGATATCCACGCTTACTCTATAGATGAGGTGTTTATTGATGTTACAAATTATCTAAGCACTTACAAGATGACAGCAAGGGAACTTGCTATGACAATGATACAAGATGTACTGAAAACTACGGGCATTACCGCGACAGCCGGTATAGGTACAAATATGTATCTGTGCAAAGTTGCGATGGATATTGTCGCAAAGCATATCGAACCCGACAAGGACGGTGTCCGTATTGCAGAACTTGATGAGATGTCCTACCGCCGACAACTTTGGAGCCACCGACCAATCACGGACTTCTGGAGAGTCGGAAAAGGTTATGCCAAAAAATTAGAACAATATGGGCTTTATACAATGGGTGATATTGCAAGATGTTCAATCGGTAAACCAAACCAATTATACAACGAGGAACTGCTGTATAAGTTGTTCGGGGTAAATGCAGAACTTCTCATTGACCACGCTTGGGGATACGAACCTTGTACAATGGAGCAGATAAAGGCATATAAGCCCACAACAAATAGTGTAAGCTCTGGTCAAGTGCTCAAATGCCCTTATGATTTTGAAAAGGCAAAGTTAATTGTTAAGGAAATGACTGACCTTATGGTGCTTGATTTAGTCGATAAGGGACTTGTTACAGACCAGATTGTACTTACTATTGACTATGATGTAGAAAATCTGACAGACCCGTATAGGAAGTCAAAATATAAGGGTGAAGTTACCATAGACCGTTATGGCAGGAGAGTCCCGAAACACGCTCATGGTACGACTAACCTAAAACGGCAGACCTCATCAACAATGCTTATTACCGATGCCGTTGTCAAATTATATGATAAAATTGTGGATAAGAATTTGCTTATTAGGAGGATAACCGTTACCGCCAATAAACTTGTCGATGAAAATACTGTAAAAGGCAAAGAAACATTCGAACAACTTGACTTTTTTACCGATTATAATGCAAAAGAACAAGAAAGGGCAGAACGACAGGTTGCATTAGAACGGGAGAAGCGTATGCAAAAAACAATGCTCGGGATAAAAAATAAATTCGGTAAAAATGCTATTTTAAAGGGAATGAACCTTAAAGATGGGGCAACTGCCAAGGACCGTAACGAGCAGATTGGCGGGCATAAGGCATAAGGGCCGATTTAGTGATTAAATTCAAATCAAACAAGATTTGAATTTTAATATGGGTGGACACCTACCAACAGTCAGGTCAAATAATATTTAAGGAGGAACAGGAAATGTTCAATTATGTTTGGCCGCTTATGTTGGTCATATTATCAAATGTTGTGTATCAAATATGTGCGAAGGGAATTCCAAACAATGTAAATCCGTTTGCATCACTTACTGTAACATATATTGTAGGTACAGTCGCCTCAATGATTATGTACTTTTTGTTTAGTAAGGGTGGTAATATTCTAAAAGAATTTTCAAAGATGAACTGGGGACCGTTTATATTCGGAATTGTACTTGTCGGACTTGAAGTAGGGTGGATTTACATATATAGGGCAGGCTGGCAAGCCAGCACGGCTGTAATTGTACAAAGTTCATTTTTAGCGGTCATCTTAATTTTTGTCGGTCGGCTGCTTTACAACGAGGCAATAACTTGGAACAAGATTTTGGGAGTTGTAATCTGCCTTATAGGACTCGTATTTATTAATTTAAAAAGATAATAAAAAGTAGTTATTAAGTGGAGGTAATACAATGGATAATTATGAAGATATAATAAACCTCCCTCATCCAACCTCAAAACGCCACCCTCGTATGCCTATTTATGACAGGGCTGCACAGTTCTCACCCTTTGCCGCCCTCACAGGATACGAGGAGGCAATTAAAGAAACCGCAAGGCAAACAGATGAGGAGCCGATATTAGATAACAATATTACATTGGAGTAAAAAATTATGTAAAAAAGGCAGGTTTGATAATGACTTGTTACAATTTTTTTAAAATCTTTATTTTAAACTTGCTTAATTCCCAACATTGTTTGCGGTTATGCCTTGTATTTTTACTATTTTTTGGATATAATTAATGCAGAGCGTATTTGCACCTATCCCATAAATATATTTAGCACTTATATTATACAGGGCCCTTTGCAGATATGCTTTGTTTTATTTATAAACAGGCGCTATTTGTTACTTATAGGGTCAAAAAACGAGAGGGGTTAAAAATACTATGCCACTTAAATTAGTCCGTAACGATATAACTAAAATTAAATGTGACGCTATTGTCAATGCCGCCAATTCGACCTTGCTTGGTGGTGGGGGTGTTGATGGGGCAATACATAGAGCCGCTGGAAAAGAGTTACTTTTAGAATGCTCAAAGCTTGGTGGCTGTGATGTTGGACAGGCTAAAATTACCAAAGGATACAATTTACCCTGCAAGTATGTAATACATACTGTCGGACCTGAGTGGGAGGGCGGTAACGCAGGTGAACGGGAATTACTTAAATCTTGCTACCTTGAATCGCTTAAATTGGCAGCTGAAAATAATTGCGAAACAGTTGCGTTTCCTTTGATTTCATCTGGAATTTTTGGCTATCCTAAGGACAAGGCATTAAGGGTTGCAGTAGATACAATAACTGAATTTTTGGCTCAGCACGATATGCTTGTTTATATCGTAGTGTTTGACAAGACATCTTTCCAAATCAGCGAAAAACTGTTTGCCGATATCTCATCTTTTATTGATGAAAAATATGTGGATACACATTTCATATCTGAGCGAACCCGTTCGAAATTCCTCGATGATAGTATCCTTTCAGCACAGGACAATACATTTTCTAAATTTTCCGGTGCAGGCAGAACCGATTTGTTAGATATGGCCTGTATTCCTTCAATGCCAAAAGGCATTAGTTTAGAGGAGGTAGTTAACCAAATCGACGAAAGTTTTTCGCAAATGTTGCTTAGAAAGATTGACGAAAAAAGTTTGAAGGACCCCGATGTCTACAAGAAGGCAAATATTGACCGCAGGTTGTTTTCAAAAATACGCTCAGATGTAAACTACAAGCCAAGCAAGACAACCGCTATCGCATTTGCGATTGCTCTGGAATTAAGCCTTGACGAAACAAGAGACTTTTTGATGAAGGCAGGTTTTGCTCTGTCCCACAGCAACAAATTTGATGTGATAATTGAGTACTTTATAAATAACGGCAACTATAATATTTTTGAAATCAACGAGGCTCTATTTGCCTTTGACCAAAGTCTTTTGGGGATGTAATATAAATATTATGATATATACGGAATTAACTAAGAGGGCCTTAAAACTTTGCTTTGAGGCACACAAAAATCAAACAGATAAGAGCGGTATGCCGTATGTGTTTCACCCCTTCCATTTGGCAGAACAAATGAAAGATGAAGAAACAACGATAGTGGCATTATTGCACGATATAGTTGAGGATACCGATTACACAATAGCAGATTTAGAGAAATTAGGCTTTTCATCTAATGTTTTGCAAGCACTACAACTGCTAACCCATAATGACGATATGCCGTATATGGAATATGTGGCTAAAATAAAACTAAACCAAATTGCAAAAGCGGTCAAACTTGCCGATTTGGAGCATAACAGCGACCTATCAAGACTTGACACAGTTGATGAAAAAGCTTTAAAAAGAAAAGAAAAATATCATCAGGCTATTTGCTTGCTAAGGGAATAAACTTTTTATATCAATAGTTTTGTCGCATACGATGCGACCAAGCAAGGTCCCCGAACCGCTATAATATGATTGTAAGATAAAGAACGCTTACAATCATATTATTTTTTTCGGAGGTAAACAAAATGAAAAAGGTTAAAAACAACAGTACCGAGCTCGTATTTATTCTGGACCGTAGCGGTTCAATGACAGGACTCGAAAATGACACAATAGGCGGATTTAATTCGCTGATTGAAAAGCAGAAAAAACAAGATGGTGAGTGCTTTGTTTCAACAGTTTTGTTTGATAATGTCAGCAAGGTTTTGCATGACAGAATTAAACTTTCAGATGTTCCTAAGATGACCGACAAAGATTATTTCACACGAGGTGCAACAGCATTGATTGACGCTATCGGCGGTGCTATTCATCATATCGGAAATATCCATAAGTACGCACGCCCAGAGGATATCCCTGAACATACAATGTTTGTTATTATAACAGATGGTTGCGAGAATTCAAGCTGCCGCTATGACAGCGACAGAGTTAAGGCGATGATTGAAAACCAAAAGTCAAAATACGGCTGGGAGTTTCTGTTTATTGGTGCAAATATTGATGCAGTCGAAACCGCCAAGGGTTTTGGTATCGGTGCAGACAGAGCCGTAGACTATCATGCCGACCAAAAGGGGACAGAGGTACTGTACCAAACAGTATCAGATACTGTGTATGCTATGAGGGCTAATAATCCAATTTCTGACTCGTGGAGCAAAAATATTAAAAAAGATTTCAAAGACAGAAAGTAAACAGACAGTAAACAACAAAAATACAGGCAGGCGAACTTACGCTTGCCTGTTTTTTATATACTTAGACTAATATTTTTGGGGTCTTTATGTCAGAAAATTGCCCTTTAAATATTCATATCATTTATGTATTTATTCATATATAAGGTAGCATATTGCATAATATTTTAAAAAATGCAAAATTTTATTCAAAAAAGTATTGACATCTGAGCAAAAGGGAGTATAATAATATCAATGTTAATTTATATATACGGAGGCATAATTATGAAAACAAACATTAAAAAGGTAGTACTTGCATATTCGGGAGGTCTTGATACCTCTATCATCATTCCTTGGCTCAAAGAGAACTACAATAACTGTGAGGTTATCGCAGTATCGGGTGATGTAGGTCAGGGGACAGAACTTGACGGCCTCGAAGAAAAGGCTATCAAGACAGGTGCGTCTAAACTCTACATAGAGAACCTTCAAAAGGAGTTTATCGAAGATTACATCTATCCGACCTTGAAGGCCGGTGCTGTATACGAGGGAGATTATCTGCTCGGTACGGCATTCGCCCGCCCGTGCATAGCAAAGAGAATTGTCGAGATTGCTATCGCCGAAGGTGCTGACGCTATCTGTCATGGCTGTACCGGCAAAGGTAATGACCAAGTCCGTTTTGAGTTGGCAATCAAGGCTTTTGCACCGGAAATGAAAATAATCGCACCGTGGCGTGAATGGAATATCAAATCCCGTGATGAGGAGATTGACTACGCACAGGCACATAACATTCCTCTCAAAATAAACCGTGAAACAAACTATTCCAAAGACAAGAATTTGTGGCATTTATCTCATGAGGGACTTGACCTTGAGGACCCTGCCAACGAGCCACAGTACGCAAAGGAGGGTTTCCTTGAACTTTCAGTAGACCACGAAAATGCACCTGACACCCCGACCTATGTAAAAATTTCTTTCGAAAAAGGTATACCAGTGGCTATTGACGGCGAAAGGCTCGACCCTGTGGCTCTTATAACCAAACTTAACAAGTTGGGCGGAGAGAACGCTATCGGACTTTGCGATATAGTTGAAAATCGACTTGTAGGTATGAAATCTCGTGGAGTTTACGAAACACCAGGGGGAACTATCCTTTATCATGCCCATAAGGTTCTCGAAACGATTACCCTTGACAGAGATACAATGCACTACAAGGAACTTGTTGCCGCACGCTTTGCCGAGCTTGTTTACTTTGGTCAGTGGTTCACTCCTCTCCGTAAGGCACTCTCTGCCTTTGTTGACTCTACACAGCAGACAGTGACTGGAGATGTTACTCTTAAACTTTACAAAGGTAATATGATTAATGCGGGAGTAACCTCACCTTATTCACTCTATTCGGAGGAATTTGCAACATTTGATGCAGATGAGGTTTATGACCAGAACGACTCAGCTGGCTTTATCAATTTGTTCGGACTTCCTATCAAGGTGCAGGCTCTGTTGAACAAATCAGTAAAATAATATTTCAAAGAATTTGGGACAATATTCCCGTTGCATAATTTAAAAAAAGGAAGGGAAAATTTATGCTTTGGAAAGGCCGTTTTAAAAAAGAATTAAATGAAAAGGCAAACGAGTTTAACGCTTCTATATCGGTCGATAAACTGCTTGTTGAAAAGGATATTATCGGTTCGGTCGCACATGCCACCATGCTCTGCAAGCAGGGTAT
>CAZZHP010000011.1:0-16238 GCA_964653925.1 uncultured Eubacteriales bacterium
GAGTTTTGCAGATGCCCCTGAGGTTGACGGTAATGTGTTCTTTACTGTTTCGCAACCACATAACAGACCGCACGAGGGCGATTTTGTCAAGGTAAAAATTAATGATATTCTCGATACTGATCCTGTCGGCGAGCTGGTTGTTTGATGAGGTGCAATTATGAATTTACCAAATAAATTGACCGTTTTAAGAATTATTTTAGTTCCGTTTTTTGTGTTTTTCTTGCTTACTGATTTTAAGTTTCACAGTATTGTTGCACTTGTGTTATTTATAGTTGCCTCAATAACCGATACTCTTGATGGCAAAATTGCACGAAAGAGGAACTTAATCACAGATTTTGGCAAGTTTGCTGACCCGCTCGCAGATAAAATCTTGGTAATATCAGCCCTTATTTGTTTTGTAGAGTTGGGTATAGTTTCGTCTTGGCTTGTAATTATTGTGTTGTTCAGGGAATTTTCCGTTACATCAATTCGACTTGTAGCATCAGCCAAGGGAAAAGTCGTGGCGGCTAATATCTGGGGCAAGGCTAAGACTGTCAGCCAAATGATAGCCGTTATTTTGACTATTGTACTTTTGGCGTGTGTCGATATTGTCGCTATGTTTAACGGTAATGTTCAGAGTTTTGCTCTTATAAGCACGGTTGTGTCCTCGATTAGTTTGTGGATTTCTACTGTATTGGTCATCGTGTCGGGCATAGTTTACATAGTTGATAACAAAGAATTTATAGCAGATTGTTAATTTTTGCATATAATAAATGTAACAATATTGACAATTACAAAATATTGATTTATAATAAAATAAATTAGGTTAAATGCGTTGAGCAAGATTAAGTAGCTTAAAGGTAAAAGGTTTACAGAGAGGGATAGATAGCTGAGATTATCCCAAACCTGCTTTGGTGAATTGCACTTGTTAGCATTCTCTGGGAAAATACAATCAGTATCAGTATCAGGGAACGGTTACCGCCGTTATAGGTTTTGAGGGTTATATTTGTGTAAATATAACTGAATTTGGGTGGAAACACGGTTATTGTCGTCCCTTTGATGTTTAGTCATCAATGGGGCGTATTTTTATTTTACAAATTGGGGTGTAATAATGTTTAAAAGTATTATACAAGACATAGACTCAATTATGGAGCGGGACCCTGCCGCAAGAAGTAGGTTTGAGGTTTACTTTTTGTATTCGGGCTTTAAGGCAATTAGGGCATATCGCAAGGCTAATTGGTGTTATAGGCATAATCTTAAATTTTTGGCAAGGTGGATTTCACAGCGAAGCAGGCACAAAACAGGCATAGAAATTCACCCTGGTGCGACTATCGGCAAGGGCTTGTTTATAGATCACGGTATGGGGGTTGTTATCGGCGAAACAACAGTTATCGGTGACAACTGTACTATTTACCAGAATGTTACACTTGGCGGAACGGGTAAAGACCACGGCAAACGCCACCCGACACTTGGGAACGATGTCTTAGTCGGTTCGGGTGCAAAGGTTCTTGGCCCTATAAATATCGGCAACAATGTAAGGCTCGCAGCCGGTGCAGTCGTGTTAAATGATGTACCGGATAATTCAACAGCGGTCGGTGTGCCGGCAAAGGTTGTCCGTATCAGTGGTGTCAAGACAAACCAACTTGACCATGTTCATATATCAGACCCTATCGCACAACAATTCTGTTTATTAGAACACAAAATAGAACAATTAGAAAAACAAATAGATTATTTAAAGAAAAAAGGAGAATAACAAATGAAAATTTTTAATACTATGACCCGTAAAAAAGAGGAACTTATTCCACTTGAACAGGGTAAATTCAAGATTTACGCTTGCGGTCCGACTGTATACAATTATATTCATATAGGTAATGCAAGACCGCTTTGCCTGTTTGATATTTTGCGTAGATACCTTGAATATCGTGGTAATGAGGTTACATTTGTCCAGAACTTTACAGATGTTGATGACAAAATCATCAGAAAAGCAAACGAAGAAAATACCGATTATATGACAATTTCTGAGCGTTATATAGAGGAATACAAAAAGGACGCACAGGGACTTGGTGTGCGTGAGGCTACTATTCACCCTCGTGCGACCGAGAATATAGACGAGATTATATCAATAGTCAGCGAACTTGTCAACAAGGGTATGGCTTATGCTGCCGACAACGGCGATGTGTATTTCAGGACCAAAAGTTTTGCCGAATATGGCAAGTTAAGTCATCAGCCGTTAGAGGAGTTGGAGGCAGGTGCGAGAATTTCTGTCGATGAAATAAAGGAAAATCCGATGGACTTTGCACTTTGGAAGTCAGCCAAAGAGGGTGAACCTTATTGGGAGAGCCCTTGGGGCAAGGGTCGCCCTGGTTGGCATATAGAGTGTTCCGCTATGGCTCGCCGTTATTTAGGCAAAACTATTGATATTCACTGCGGTGGTCAAGATTTGATCTTCCCTCACCACGAGAACGAGATTGCCCAAAGTGAATGTTGCAACGGTGTACCTTTTGCAAAATATTGGATGCATAATGGCTATATAAATGTTGATAACAAGAAAATGTCCAAGAGTCTTAACAACTTTTTTACAGTTCGTGATGTTGCCGACAGATACGGCTACGCTCCTATTAAATATTTGCTGATTTCTGCTCATTATAGGACACCTATAAACTATTCAGAGGAGATTATCACCCAGTGCGTTGCATCTGTTGAGAGACTCCAAAATTGCTACGATAATCTAAAATTTGCCCTCGACAATGCAACAGGTGACTTTAAGGATAACGAGGGGGCAATCTGCGACAAACTTGCGACCTACCGTGAAAGCTTTATAAATGCTATGGAAGATGACCTCAATACAGCTGATGCTATTTCGGCTATCTTTGAACTTGCACGGGAGATAAACACCTGCACCTCTGCAAGCAAAAGTCCTTCAAAGGCACTCTGTGAGTTTGCACTTAATTTGTTTACCGAACTTAATAATGTACTCGGTTTGCTCGCAACTGACAGTAAAAAAAGTCTTGATGAGGAGATAGAACAACTCATCAAGGATAGGGCAGAGGCTCGCAAAAATAAGGACTGGGCAACAGCAGACCGTATTCGTGATGAGTTAAAGGCAAGGAATATCGTGCTTGAAGATACCCCGCAAGGAGTCAAGTGGTCATTTGCCTAAGATATTTGTGCTGAAAAATTAAATTAAACAACAAAAAGTTTCTGTCGGGTACAATTACCTAACAGAAACTTTTTTAATTACAAAAGCAGGTTGCAGTTTTAACAAAATATTACTCGTTGCTTATAAGTTCACTATAAATGCTCCATTTGCAGAAATTGCAAATACTTACTGTAAAATACGGCATTATATATAATAGTGGCAACACAAACGGCAACAGGAATATCCAAGCAAAAAAGGATAAGGCAAGACCTATAACACTGTGCTTTTGTGATTTGTAAATTTTCTTAGATGCCTTAGAATACATATTTGCATATTCGTACAAACATTCATTTTCAAAAAATATAAATACCGTATTAACATATTTTGCCATAATAAGTACAGAAGTTACCGCAGACATAATCGTAATTATTGTAAGGAGTATCAAACAGTCACACGCATTTATTGTCTGCAAGGTTCTATACAACCACCAAACTATACCGGTCGGTATTATTGATATGAGCGAAAACATAAGTACAAATTTAGAAATATACAATATACATATACTTAATGCTCGCCTGTAATTTTGTCCGCTTGTATAGTAATAGAACATCTCGGACAGTTGTACTTTTCCGCCTTTTGCAATTTTGTAACATAATCTAATATAACCCAACAAAAACGGAGTTGATAGCATAACTGTTAAGAGGCCTACTAAATAACATACGCTTTCCGAAATTTGCGAATTTTTGTAATCATCAAATAAAACAGGCACAACCTCTGTCAGCGATAACACATAGTAAATAAATGTCGCAATAACGCCGATAATCAAAGTTCCTGCAACGGCAACAGCCCAGTTGTTACCGAGCGACAATGCCTCTTTTGCTTGATTTTTAATTAGTTTATTATTTGCCAAAATTATACACCCATCTGATTATATTTCCCCAAAAATTTTAGATTTCCGCCGTAGACAATTCGTATATTGCTTGTAGGCATATTTGAGCGTGTAGCCAAAAATTATCTTCGTTTAAGCCCTCATCAGAGTTATGCATACGGGAGTCATCATTATCAAATACAGGCCCAAACCCTACGCTATTACTGCCCATTTTGCGTGCATAAGTACCACCGCCGGTAGAGTAGAGTTTAGGCTCTTGGTTTGTAATGGCCGTGTATGCAGATGATAAAATCTTGATTATATCAGAGTTTGTATCAACATTAAGCGGTAGGATATGGTTAAGTATTTTGAGGTTAACATTCTTTTGTTTTGCACCCTTTTCGAGTTGAGTCAAAATAACTTGACCATTTACGCTCGCAGGGTATCGTATATCAATAGTCGCACTTGCCTTGCCGTTTGTAACATTAACCTTACCAATATTTAATGTCAAAGCACCCGATGAGGCGTCTCGCATTTTAATGCCAAGCGAAACACCGTTGGTTTCTGTGCCGACCTTTTTATTTATAAATTCAAATACACTACCAAGTTCATTTGTGCTAAATTGTCCAAAAAGTAAGTCAATAAGTGCTGTCGCACTGTTAAAGCCCTTCTCCGGCTCACAAGCGTGTGCCGCCTTGCCGTTGCTAATAATCACAAGGCCATCAATGGTATTCTTAAATGTAAAGTCCCCAGCCGTTTGCTTAGATAATTTTTCGAGCCGTCTTTCTTCTTCTTCACTGCAATTAATCAGGGCATAGGCAATATCAGGAACAGCGTTTACGGCTTTGCCCGCAACAAATTCAGTAATAACCGTACCGTCGTATATATCGGTTGATATTTCAGCCTGCAATATGCCTTTCTCGCTTTTGCAAATGCCGTAGTTACTATCCGGTGTAAACGATAAATCAGGGTATGGTTGGTTCGAAAAATAATGTTCAAGGTCGGTCATACCGGTCTCCTCATCTGTGCCGAATATCGCACAGATAGTATTTTTGCCGACAATACCTTCATCTTTGAGTGCTCTCAGACAATATAGTGTAATAATGGCGGCACCCTTATCATCGGCAACACCCCGACCGTAGAGTCTGTCGTTTGCCCTTGTAAGTGTAAACGGGTCATAACTCCAATTCTCTCCACCATCAACTACATCAAGGTGGGTGGCTATACCGCAGGTTTTGCCACTATTACCAAGTTTAATATGTCCTGCAAGATTATCAAAATTCTCGGTAGTAAGCCCAAATTCCTTGCCCCTCGAAAGTACAAACTCTAATGCTCTCTCCACCTCTTGTCTGCCACGGCTTGCGACAGATGGTATCTCAATAATCTTTGCAAGGTCCGATAATATTTCTTCCTTATAATTTAATATTTTTTTACCGAAATTCATAATATAATCACCTCAAAATGATTTTAAATATATCAAAAGTTAAACAAAAGTTTACTTTAAGATAGTATATCATACTTTAATGTTTTTTGCACTATATTTTTTAAATTTTTTGCTTTATTTTCCCTTTGTAATTGTATAAAAAATTACCCGTAAATAATAATATATCTATATAACTATAATTTTCTAAAAAATTTATTATTATTCTCTTAAAGAATAATAATAACATAAAGAGTAGTATAATAATAGATAATAGTGTCTTTTTATAGACTTTTTTACATATATATGTAAATTTTAGCGGGGGGTTTATTTATGGATAACAGAAATTCAAATAATAGGAATTATAATCACACAAACAGCACAAACAATAATCATAGAATAAATTCAAACTCAGGTAATAATACAGGCAGGGACATTAGTTCACATTCCTCATCAAATCGCAATATTAGTTCTCATTCTAATAATGTTACAAAGAAGAAGGTATCAAAATCAGCATTTATCAGAAAGTTAAAAATCAAGAGGGCTATTGCAATATTTTTATGCTTGATTTTTATGATTACAGGCTTAGGTACAATATCTTATTACCGTATAATTAGTTCTATGAAATACAATAACCTTGAAACACAGGCGACCGACCCGACAGGTGCTACGCAGGATAATTCATCTGGTAATGAAGATGATAGCACGGGTGGTATTAAAATTCTTTCTGACAGCGAATTGCTCAATGACTCCAAAGTTCTTAATATTATGCTTTTTGGTGATGATGCTATGGACGACGAGGGTGGCGAATTTGGTCGTAGTGATACAATGATTTTGATGTCTATTGATACAAGACACCAAAAAATCAAACTTACTTCGTTCCAAAGGGATACTTATGTTGCAATTCCAAACCATGGCGGTAACAAGATAAACAGTTCATACTCAACGGGCGGACCGGCATTGGCTATCAAGACTATCGAGGCAAACTTTGGTGTTGCTATTGACAGATACGCAGTAGTTGGTTTTAGCAGTTTCAGGAATATTATAGATATCCTCGGCGGTGTAGATTTGGAACTTACACAGTCAGAGATAGACTACATCAATTACCAAAGGACACACCGTGGTGAGGAGGATATGTATCCGTATTTAGACGCAAGCGAGGGTATGGTACATCTGTGTGGCGGTCAAGCGTTGTGGTATGCACGCAACCGTGGTTGGGACTATGAATGGTCCGAGTTTAAGAGTTCGGGCGATGACTGGGACAGAACAAGTCGCCAGAGAATTTTGCTCCAAGTTATTATGGAAAGTATGAAAGACGCAAGTCTGACACAGATTATCTCGATAGTCAAAGAGGTAGGTCCACTCGTTACAACCAACCTCAAAAAGAACGAGATAACCGTGTTGGCTACAAATGCACTCAAATATCTTAAATATAGTTTCGAGGAAACAAGTGTACCTATGGAGGGCGAATGGAGATACGGCGAAACCTATGATGGTCAATCAATAATTGAGGTTATTAATTGGAACAGCACCCGCCGTCTGCTTGCAGAATACATCTACGAGGATATGGTAACGGGCAGTACACAGTAATATATTTTAAGGGGCGTTCACATTTACAGCAAACAAAGAATATATAAAGAATTACTGTAAAGTTGTCCCCACCATACTATAATAAAATAAAAGAAATATAATAAAATGCAAAAACCGCCATACTTTAAGTATGGCGGTTTTTGTTGAGATTATCTTCTCTGAATTAACCTGACAAGATATTTTAAGTAGGGGCATCTAATCAGTAGTTCTCTGCATGAATTTCAAAATAACTTTGTGGATGGTTGCAGGTAGGGCAGACCTCAGGGGCTTTTTCTCCTACCACAATATGACCGCAGTTGCGACATTCCCATACCTTGACCTCGCTCTTAGCGAAAACTTCTGCCATCTCAATGTTATGTAACAACGCACGGTAGCGTTCCTCGTGGTGTTTCTCTATAGCGGCTACCATACGGAAGCGTTTAGCAAGTTCTGGGAAGCCTTCTTCTTCGGCAGTTTTTGCAAAGCCATCGTACATATCTGTCCATTCAAAGTTTTCACCCTCGGCTGCTGCGGCGAGGTTCTGGGCTGTATCACCGATACCACACAACTCCTTAAACCAGAGTTTTGCGTGTTCTTTCTCATTTTCTGCTGTTTTCAAAAATAGGGAGGCAATCTGCTCAAAGCCCTGCTTCTTTGCAACAGAGGCAAAGTAGGTGTATTTGTTCCTTGCTTGTGATTCGCCGGCAAAAGCTTCCAAAAGGTTCTTCTCTGTCTGTGTTCCTGTGTACTTATTTTTTGCTTGCACGATTATCAACCTCTTTTCTAATATTATTAGGAATAGTTCCTAATAATATTATAGTTATAAATCTACACTTTGTCAAGGGGTTTTGTAAAAAATTAAGAAGAATTTTTAATTAATTGACCAAGTTTTGTGGAGCTGTGGGCATTTTCGTTTAATAAAAAAAAGAGCGTTCGCAATACGAACACTCTTGTATGGTCGAGGTGACAGGGCTCGAACCTGCGGCATCTAGTTCCCAAAACTAGCGCCCTACCAACTGGGCGACACCTCGTTGTTATCGTGGTCGCTTCTTCCGACCACGATTGATATTATACTACAAAGCACCTAAAAAGTCAAGCCCTTTTTATAAATTTTTCTAATTTTTTATAAATTTTAGGTTTCTACAATATACGGGCTTACAATGCTCCACATATAGTCATCAACTATTGCTGATACAAATATACCGCCTGTTTGGTATTCCTCTGATAACAGCGTACAATTAAGGCGAATTTGCGATACTATCTTTGCCTTGTCAAAGGGAATTAGCAGGGCAACTTTTTTGACCCTTACAGGCAAATTTTCCTCAATCGCATTAAGCAGGTTGTCAATACCCGTACCGTTTTTTGCACTAATTCTAACGGCTGTTCCTATTTGAATTATGCTGTCATTGTTTTCTATTAAATCGCATTTATTAAGTACAGGTATAATCGGGGTATCATCGCAACCAAGCGAACTTAGAAGGTCCTGTGTTACTGTCAAATGCAGGTTTGCCTCATCACTGCTTGCATCGCATACATTTAATATAATGTCAGCAAGGGCGGCCTCCTCAAGCGTAGAGCGGAACGCTTCGACCAGATGGTGCGGAAGTCTGCGTACAAGCCCAACGGTATCTATGAGCATTACAGATATTCCGTTAGGTAATTTTAATGCCCTTGAAGTCGGGTCTAACGTCGCAAATAATTTATCTTCTGCCAGAACTCCTGCCTGTGTCAATGTATTCATAAGGGTTGACTTGCCTGCGTTTGTATAGCCAACAATGGCAGCAGTTATTATGCCGTCTTTTTCTCTCCTTTTACGCAGTTGTGTGCGGTGTTGCTCCAATTCACGCAGCTGCTCCTTTAATGTTTCCATCTTTCTGTAAATATGTCTGCGGTCGG
This sequence comes from uncultured Eubacteriales bacterium, assembly GCA_964653925.1. Lineage (GTDB taxonomy): Bacteria > Bacillota > Clostridia > Oscillospirales > Acutalibacteraceae > CAZXCG01. Next base: position 8,872 of record CAZZHP010000011.1, read on the forward strand.
TTTCAAGTTTAGTTTCACCAGGTCCACGGGTACCTATACCACCGCCTTGCCTGCTTAGTTCAATACCCTTACCGGTTAATCGTGGCAACATATATTTAAGCTGTGCAAGTTCGACCTGCAATTTGCCTTCCCTTGACTTTGCCCTGATAGCAAATATATCCAAGATAAGCATTGTCCGGTCAATGGTATGGACATCGGTTGCTTTTTCGATATTACGAATTTGAGTAGGGGATAATTCCCTATCAAATATGATAAGTGTTATTTCACTATTTTTGCAAAATTCCGCAATTTCTTCAAGTTTGCCCGAACCTACGCAGGTTGCCGTATCGGGCTTTTCGAGTTTCTGCGTAATGCTTGCAACAGGCTCTGCACCGGCACTCTCAACAAGTTCAAAGAGTTCTTGGAGCGAAAATTCTGCATCATATTCACCATTATCCACACTAACAAGTAACGCTCTATCTTTGATTTGTTCTGTACTCTTTAATTCCATTCCCAAACTTTATCCTCCTAAAATTTTGAAAGTGTCAAAATTTAGTATTATGCAATTATTATTATTATCCTTTAATTTGCTTTAATTCTTTTGAAAGTACAGAAAAAAATTTAACATTACCGTTCCAAAAGCGTTTAAACCTTGTAGGTTCACAAATAATTCTGTATAACCACTCTAAATTTAATCTAATAAATATTTTTGGGGCACGAGATTTTGCACCGCTAAGCACATCAAAACTGCCACCAACGCCAACAAATATACCCTTACTAAACTTATGTATGTGTTTTGCAATTAGCAATTCCTGTGCAGGCACACCTAACGCAACCAATATTACATCAGGCTCTAATTCGGCAATTTTATCAAGCACTTCATCTTTATCCTCGACATAACCGTCAAACGCACCGACAATATCCAAACTCGGATATTGATGTGAGTATTTACATATAAGTTTGCTAAGTACCTCTGGCTTAGCACCAAACAGACAGACCTTTTTGCCTAATCTAACGGCTGTTTCAATTAAATGTGCAGAGAGTTCAACTCCTGTAACCCTGCCGTTAGTGCTTATGTTAAGTTTTTGCATAGCCTTAACCACACCAATTCCATCTGGTACAATGGTAACATCTTTGTCCATAAGCACCTTGTCAAAATCAGCGTTGTTATTAGCAGTCATAAAAATCTCTGGGTTTGCAGTAACAATAAACATTTTTTGATTATTATTCATATTTTGTTCTGCCATTTTATGAAATTCGGTTTGACTTTTGTTATAGGTTTTTTTGATATAATCAATAATCATAATTATTCTTCCTTATTAGATTGTGCATTATTAAATTCCCCCAATTCTTCCGCCGAATTTGCGTTATCATCGGAGTCCGTGCCAAATGCCTCTGTGCTTTGTTCTGATTTTAAGAAAACTGTTACAGTTTGGAATATCAGTTTTATATCTTGCCAAATGCTATATTTTTCAATATACATTAGGTCCATCATCAATTTATCTTTTGGAGTTGTGTTATATTTGCCCGCAATTTGTGCATAACCTGTCAAGCCTGCTTTTACACGCAAACGGTAAGAAAATTCGGGCAACTCCGAAGTGTATTTTTTGACATTTTCGAGCATTTCAGGTCGTGGACCTACAACACTCATATCACCCTTTATTATATTGATAATTTGAGGTAATTCATCAACCCTAAACTTACGGAGTATCGCACCGACTTTGGTTATACGGTCATCATCTACTGTAACCGACTTGTTGACGCTATTCTCCTCTTTCATTGTTCTAAACTTAAACACATTGAATGTTTTGCCGTTTATTGTTGCCCTTTTTTGTTTAAAAAAGACTTTACCGCCATCTTCAAGTTTTATGGCTATTGCACAAACTAACATTATAGGAGATGCTAATATCAGTGATGCTATCGAAATCATAAGGTCAAGCAACCGCTTGATAAACCTTTGCGGTAATGTCAGCCCGTTAATCTCGGCACTGACAAGTGCCTTGTCATCAATTACAAAAGGCTTTGAGCCATAGGATACAATGTCGCAAATCTCAAAATTATAATAAATATTTTTCATAAGACCGTAACAATAAGTTATAATCGTGTTCCTTTCTTTGAGCGGTATTTCATATATAAATACGGTCTCGTTCCTATTTATTACTTGTTTTATATCTTTAGCGTCACTGCGGACCACCTCAGTTATAGTGTATTGCCTTTTAAATCTGGAAATTTTAGAGATAATTTCCTTAGCGTCAGCCTCGCTGTTTGTAATAATACAAGATTTTTCGGGTGCTTTTAGTCTAAAATAAAGGTTATTAGAAAAATAAGTAAAAAGCACGATGAACACAATTTGTGTTGAAAAAACCATCATCAAAACAACAGGGCTTGCAATAAATGTAAAAATCTTTTTATACCCTGAGTGAGTGTTCATAATACTTAATTGTAGGCTTGATATTACATCTGTTATAGCGGTTGCAATAATCATATTGTACATTATAGGTCTGCTCTTGTTTTTGCCAATCGCAAAACCACCGTAAGAAGTGGCAAGTGTAATTATCAAAACTCCAAATGTTACAAGCGTAACGCCCGTTGTTCTCGAAAGTCGCAACAGCCAAGGTTGTTCAAGCGAATACAACGCAAAAAATATTGCGGTAACAACCGAGTAGAAAATCGCCTTTAACAGCAAAGCGACAGTAGAATGTAAATCTTTACGCATATATACCTCCTAAAAAATTATAAAATTATTATATAAAATATGTATAATCAAATCGTAACATAGTTAGCCATTTTATTTTTTATTATTTTAGCATACATAGGATAATTTTTCAAGGTGTTTTTTGGTATTATTATGACGAATTTGTGATAATAAAGTAAAATTTAAAAACAAGGGTGTTAAAATAATTTATAATTCTAATATAGAAATAAAAACCACTCTAATTATGGTATTATATTAGTGTGTTTTTATTTTTGCACGAACAATATTTGTGCCAAAAAAACACATTATGTGTAAAAATAAAGGAGTTACTGCTATGTCCAATGTAATTAGGATTTTTGTTGAAAAGCAAGAAGGTTATAATGTAGAAGCAAAGCATATACTTGAAGATTTACGCAGGAATTTAGGTATGAAGAATATCCAAGATTTGCGTTTCTTTAATAGATATGATGTTGACGGTTTGACAGAGTCGGAGTTTCAAAATGCCAAGAATATCGTATTCTCCGAGCCTAATGCCGATATTATTTACGAGGAAGATTTATCGCTCCCAGAGGGTTGGCAGGTATTTGCTATGGAATATTTACCTGGACAGTACGACCAGCGTGCTGACTCCGCTGCACAATGCGTACAATTACTCACACAGGGCGAGCGTCCACAGGTTGTAACTGCCCGTGTAATTGCGGTTTGCGGTGATATTTCTGCCGATGATATGAAAAAAATTCAAGAGTATCTCATCAATCCTGTTGAGAGCCGACTTGCATCACTTGAAAAGCCATCAACACTTGATATAAAGGTTGATGTGCCATCAGATGTAGCCCGTGTAAACGGCTTTATTAACTTTACAGATGAACAAATGCAAGAATATTACTCCTCTATGGGCTTTGCTATGACGCTTGCAGATTTAAAATTCTGCCGTGATTATTTTAGAAATGAAGAACACAGGGACCCAAGTGTTACCGAACTCCGTGTTATAGATACATATTGGTCTGACCACTGCCGTCATACCACATTCCTTACCAGACTTGATACAGTAGAAGTAGAGAAGAACAGTATCTCTTTTGTTATAGAGAACGCACTCAAAGCCTACTATGACGCAAGGGCTGAACTCTACGGTGAAAATACAAACCGTAATGTATCACTTATGGATATGGCCCTTGTCGGTATGAAATTACTCAAAAAGCGTGGCTTAATTCCTGACCTTGATGAGAGCGAAGAAATAAACGCTTGTTCTATAGAAGTACCTGTTACTATTGACGGCGTAGTTGAAAAATGGCTTGTACAGTTTAAGAACGAAACACATAATCACCCTACCGAGATTGAGCCTTTTGGCGGTGCTGCTACCTGTCTTGGCGGTGCTATCAGGGACCCGCTCTCAGGCAGAGCCTATGTATATCAGGCTATGCGTGTAACAGGTTCGGGTGACCCGACTGTTGCATTCAAGGATACCTTGCATGGTAAATTACCGGCAAGGAAAATCACTACCGGTGCGGCACAAGGTTACTCATCTTACGGTAACCAGATTGGTCTTGCAACAGGTCAAGTTACAGAGTTATATGATGCAGGTTATACTGCCAAGAGAATGGAGATAGGTGCCGTTGTCGGTGCATCTCCAAAGAGTAATGTCCGCCGTGAGCGTCCTGCGGCTGATGATGTAATTGTATTGCTCGGCGGCAGAACAGGTCGTGATGGCTGTGGCGGTGCAACAGGTTCCTCAAAGGCACATACTACAAGTTCTATCGAGACTTGCGGTGCAGAGGTTCAAAAGGGTAACCCTCCAACCGAGAGGAAAATTCAAAGATTGTTCCGTAACCCAGAGGTTTCTACACTCATTAAGCGTTGTAATGACTTTGGTGCGGGCGGTGTTTGTGTTGCTATCGGCGAACTTGCCGATGGTCTTGTAATTGAACTTGATAAGGTTACAAAGAAGTACGAGGGTCTTGACGGTACGGAACTTGCTATATCCGAGAGCCAAGAGCGTATGGCGGTTGTACTTGATAAAAATGATGTCGCTAAATTTATTGCAGAGGCAGACAAAGAGAATTTGGAGGCAAACGCAGTTGCAACTGTTACAACAGAGGCAAGGCTTGTGATGAATTGGCGTGGGGACAAGATTGTTGATATTTCCCGTGATTTCCTTAATACAAATGGTGTTACACAGGTTGCCAACGCTAAGATAAGTGCGGTAAACCCTGATGACTGTTATAGAACTGCTTGCCCTGATAGGCTTGCAGATATGGATATACAAGAGGCTCTTGTAGCGAATATGAGCCGACTTGAAGTTTGCTCGCAAATCGGCCTTAGCGAGAGGTTCGACGCATCTATCGGTGCTGCTACTGTTCTTATGCCGTTTGGCGGTGAAAATCAACTTACACCGCAAGAGGCTATGGTAGCTAAATTACCTATATTACACGGTGAAACAGATGATGCAACTGCTATGAGTTTTGGCTATATTCCTGCTGTTTCCCGTTGGAGTCCTTTCCACGGTTCTGCTTTTGCGGTAGTTGAGTCAACATCTAAACTCCTTGCTGTTGGTGCTAATCCGCTTAAAGCGAGACTTACATTCCAAGAATACTTCGAGAGATTATACGATAAAGCCGAGCGTTGGGGCAAACCTGCTGCCGCATTACTTGGTGCTATGCAGGCTCAAATCGGACTCGTACTCCCGTCAATCGGTGGCAAGGACAGTATGTCAGGCAGTTTTGAGGAACTTGATGTTCCGCCTACTCTCGTTAGCTTTGCTATTACTATGACAAAGGCATCAAGGACTATCTCGGCAGAATTCAAAAAGTCCGGTTCAAGGGTCATTTATGTACCTGTTGAAACAGACAAAACTTCGCTTATGCCTGATTGGGATAAACTCAAAAATATGTACTCTGCTGTTTATAGCCTTATGGAGAATAACGGTGTGCTTTCTGCCTCTGTTGTTAAAGAGGGCGGTGTATCGGCGAGCGTATGCAAGGCTTGTTTCGGTAATAAAATCGGCTTTGCCTTTGATAAAGAACTTAATAGGCAGGAGTTGTTTGCTCCGCTTAGCGGTTCATTGATTTTGGAACTTGCTGATAATGCCCAAATGCCAAAAGATGTGCTATATTATGACTTAGGTAAGACAATCTCTGATAAGGTAATCAAAATTAATGCCGACTTGGATATTAAACTTGATGACTTAATTACAGCTTGGAAAGCACCGCTTGAAGATGTGTTCCCAACTATCGCACAGAATACAGAGATTAAGGTCGAACCAACACTTTATGACAAGCGTAATACCAAAGCACCTGCGATAAAGGTAGCCAAACCTACTGTATTTATCCCTGCATTCCCTGGCACAAACTGCGAGATTGACTCCGCAAGAGCCTTCGAAAAGGCAGGGGCAAATGTCGAGATATTTGTTATGAAGAACTTAACTCCTGCACATATAGAGCAGTCTATAATCGAGATGGAGAAATTAATCAACAAATCGCAGATTATTATGTTCCCTGGTGGCTTCTCAGGCGGTGATGAGCCTGACGGCAGTGCTAAGTTTATTGCCGCAACATTTAGGAACCCACGCATAGCGAATGCCGTAAACGAACTTATCAAAAACCGTGACGGACTTGCTCTGGGTATTTGTAACGGTTTTCAGGCACTTATTAAACTTGGGCTTGTGCCTTATGGCGAAATTACCGACATCAAACAAACAGACCCGACACTTACATTCAATACACTCGGCAGGCATATTTCTCATATTGCTTATACAAAGATAGCATCTGTTAAATCACCTTGGTTGTCAAAGGTGAATGTCGGCGATGTGTTTGCTATCCCTGTCTCACACGGCGAGGGCAGATTTATGGCTGATGAAAAGACAGTCAGAGCCTTGACTGAGAACGGTCAGGTTGCTACACAATATTGTGATGCTAACGGCGTAGTTACAAGTGATATTGAATTTAACTTAAATGGCTCTGTATCTGCTATTGAGGGCATTACAAGTCCTGATGGCAGAGTGTTTGGTAAAATGGGACATAGTGAGCGTAAGGGAGCAGACCTTTACAAGAATGTTCCACTCGCCAAAGACCAACAAATCTTCGAGAGTGGCGTAGCATACTTTAAATAATTTTTAAAAAATACCCCTGCAAATGCGTAAGTTTTGTTTAAATAACTGTAAATGCAAAAAGTTTCGCTCAAACTTTTTCAAAAGTTTGAGGTTTCCAAAGGCAAAGCCTTTGGTCGTAACTAAATTGCGTTTGCAATTTATTGCAAACAGTTGCACTTAAACGCATTTGTAGGGGTGAATTGCTAAATAAGTTTAGCAAAAAGGGGACACTTTGCATACGAAAGTGTCCCCTTAAATTATTTTTTTATTAAGCCTCTGTTAAATTGGTTGTCTGCCAATTAAGTGAAACTACTTATAATACCTGCGTAACATTGTAGAACGAGGGTAGCGTCTGTTGAGGCAATATTGTTATCACCGTCTAAGTCTGCTTTTGCTACATATTTGCTTTGTAAGGTATTAATACCTGCGTAATGCTGTAATATAAGCGTTGCATCTGTTGAGTCAACATTACCGTCGCCGTTCATATCACCAAGTTTTAATGGCTCATTTACTGTAACATCGAATGTTGCAGTCTTGCCCTCGTAGGTAACAGTAATAGTCTTTGTGCCTGCTGTTGCCGAGTCAAAGCCATCTGTTGTGAAGCCTGTT
>CAZZHP010000012.1:0-16233 GCA_964653925.1 uncultured Eubacteriales bacterium
AGAAGATTTTGTCCGATTTCCTTACCGACTTTACTCAACAAGAGATTGATGAATGTGTAGACAAGGCTTACACATCACTTAAATTTGACGGCAGTAATATTACTCCTATTGTCAGCACTAAACTTGATGACAAAGAAATGAATATTATGGAACTTTGGCATGGTCCGACATCTGCTTTCAAAGATATGGCATTACAGATTTTGCCACATTTACTTACAAAATCACTAAAAAAGAAATATGATGGCAAAGAGGCGGTTATCCTTGTTGCAACATCAGGCGACACAGGCAAGGCCGCACTTGAAGGCTTCAAAGATGTAGATAATACAAATATTATTGTTTTTTATCCTGTTGATGGTGTAAGTGCTATGCAAAAGCACCAGATGAATACCCAAGAGGGCAACAATGTAACAGTTTGTGCTATTGAGGGTAATTTTGATGACGCTCAAACAGGTGTTAAAAATATCTTTACAACAACAGAAATTCTCGAAAAATTACGGGATAGCAACAAAATTTTCAGTAGTGCTAACTCAATTAACTGGGGCAGATTATTGCCACAAATAGTTTATTATATTTCGGGTTACTGTGACCTTGTTAATAATGGTAAAATTAAGTTTGGCGACAAGATAAATATTGTTGTCCCTACTGGTAACTTTGGTAATATACTTGCTGCATATTATGCGTTTTGTATGGGCTTGCCGGTTAACAAATTTATCTGTGCGTCTAACCAAAATAATGTTTTGACAGATTTTCTTAATACAGGTATTTATAACAAAAACCGTTCTTTTTATACAACAACCTCACCGTCAATGGATATTTTGGTATCAAGCAACCTCGAAAGGTTGATTTACCGCTTCTCTAACAATGATGATAAATATACCGCTGATGTTATGAACAAACTCAAAACAGATGGCAAATACGAGATTACAGCGGATATGAAAGATAAATTTGATAAACTTTTCTTTGGCGGTTGCTGTGATGATGAGCAGACAAAGCAAACAATAAATAGCCTGTATAATCAGTCAAATTATTTGTGCGATACACATACAGCGGTTGCTGTAAAGGTTTATTGCGATTATGTTGACAGGACAGGCGACAATACACCTTGCCTTATTGCGTCAACAGCAAGCCCTTACAAATTCTCCAAGGCAGTTTTAGAGGCTATCAAGCCAAATTCACATTTGCCAAACGATGATTTTGCTATGGTAGATGAACTTAACAGCATTACAGGTGTCGCAGTGCCTGCACCGCTTGCAGCTATTAAGGATAAACAGGTCAGATTTAACAATGTAACTTGCGTATCTGATATGCCAAAATTTGTGTTAAAGGTTTTGGAATTATAATTTATGGCATTGTTCACAATAGGAGATTTACATCTTTCATTTGGTACAGATAAGCCTATGGATATATTTCACGGTTGGAGCGATTATGTCAAGCGTATAGAGGACAATTGGCAACGGCTGATTACTCCGAACGACACTGTTGTAATAGCAGGTGATATATCTTGGTCAATGAAACTAAGCGAATGTTATGCCGATTTTAGTTTTATTAATAAATTAGCAGGCAAAAAAATAATCATCAAGGGCAACCACGATTATTGGTGGAGTACAAAATCTAAGATGGATAAATATATTTTAGATAACAAATTTGACTCTATCTCAATATTATTTAATAACGCCTTTGCTTGTGGTGATTATGCCGTTTGCGGTACTCGTGGCTGGGCATTAGATGGCACAGGCGAACACGATGTAAGGGTGCTTAATAGGGAAGTCGGCAGACTCAAAACATCATTAGAATATGCCAAGCAATTTGACTTAACTCCGATAGTTTTCCTGCATTATCCGCCGGTATATGGTGATACTGAATGCACAGAAATATTAGATGTTTTGTTTGAACATAACATCAAAAAATGCTACTACGGTCATTTGCATGGCAGTATGGCAAGGCGGTATGCAGTTGTTGGCGAATACAAGGGTATAGATTTTTCGCTAATTTCTTGTGATAATACTAATTTTACGCCAATTTTAGTGCGTTAATGTAAAATTTTTTTGAAAAACTATGGAATTATATTGAAAAGTATGCTATAATATAGGTCGCATATATTATTTTTGGGAGGACTTTAAAATGTCATTAAAGAAGAATACAGAGACAGCAACAAATACACATGAACTTGAAATCACCGTTGATGGTGCTACATTTGACTCAGCAATTAACAAGGTGTTCAAAAAGCAAGCTAAGACTATTAATATAGCTGGTTTTAGAAAAGGCAAAGCAACAAGGGCTATGGTAGAGAAGTTGTACGGTGCAGAGGTATTTTACGATGATGCCATGCAGGACTGCTACCCAGAGGCACTCGCTGCTGCTGCCAAAGAGGCAGACATCAAAATTGTTGCAGTTGATACAATAGAGGCTATTGATGCAGGCAAAGATGGCTTTACATTTAAGGCTATTGTTATTGTTGAGCCAACAATCGAGATTGATGGTTACAAGGGTATCGAGATTACTGCCAAGTCAACAGAAGTAACAGAGGATAACATCACAGATGAAATCAACAAGGTTCGTGACAGAAACAGCAGAATGGTAACAGTTGAGGGCAGACCGGCTCAAAACGGTGACACAGCGGTTATTGACTTTGAGGGTTTCCTTGATGGTGTTGCTTTCGAGGGTGGCAAGGGCGAAAATTTCAACTTGGCACTTGGTTCAGGTCAATTTATATCAGGTTTTGAGGAGCAAATTTGCGGTCATAACGCAGGTGATGAGTTCTCTATCTTTACGACATTCCCTGAGGACTACCAAGCAGAAAATCTTGCAGGCAAAGAAACAGAATTTAAAATTAAACTTCACGAAATCAAAGTTAAGGAACTTCCGGAACTTGATGATGAATTTGTAAAAGATGTAAGTGATAAGGATACAGTTGAGGAGTACAAGGCAGAAATTGCACAAACAGTTAAAACCCGCCTTGAAAACGAAGCTAAATCAGATCGCCAAAACCAAATTTGCGATAAACTCATTGAACTCATTAAGGGTGAAATTCCTGAGGCTATGTACGAAAATCAAGTTAGGGATATGGTCAACGAGTTTGATATGCGTTTGCGTCAACAAGGTATGGATATGAATACATATATGCAATATATGGGTACAGATGTTAACGGCCTTAAAGCTATGTATAGACCTGAGGCAGAAAAGAGAGTTAAACTCCGCCTTGCTTTGGAGAGAATTGCTCAAATCGAAAATATCGAAGTAACAGCAGAGGATATTGATAACGAATACAACAAAATTGCAGATATGTACAAGATGGAGGCAGAAAAGGTTAAAGAGATTATAAATGCTGATGACCTTGCTAATGACATCAAGACAGAGAAGGCTATGAACCTTGTAGATACAAGTGTTGTAGTAAAATAATTTATACCGTATACCTTAAATTTCCAAAAATTTGGTATATGATAATTAAAAATTGTCTATTATATGTTCGGAGGTCTTATTTTATAAGACTTCCGTTCTTGCACTAATAAATGCTTTAAAATTACATTTTAAAAAATGAAAGGTGGCATAAACTATGAGTTTAGTTCCTTATGTAGTAGAACAAACAAGTCGTGGGGAGCGTTCCTATGATATTTTTTCGAGGCTCCTCAACGATAGAATTATTATGCTTAACGAAGATGTAAACAGTACATCTGCTGGTCTTATCGTGGCACAACTCTTATACCTCGAAAGCCAAGATCCAACCAAGGATATTTCTTTATACATCAATAGCCCTGGTGGCTCTATAACAGATGGTATGGCTATTTATGATACAATGAAGTACATCAAATGTGATGTGTCCACTATTTGTATAGGTATGGCTGCAAGTATGGGTGCGTTCCTGCTTTCTGCCGGCACAAAGGGCAAGAGGTTTGCCCTCCCTAATAGTGATATTATGATTCACCAACCTTTAATCAGCGGTGGCGGACTTCAAGGTCAGGCAACTGATATCAAAATTCATACTGATTATTTATTAGCTAAAAAGGAGCGACTCAACAGACTCTTGGCTAAACACACAGGTAAGCCTTACGAGGTTATTATTAACGATACCGAGAGGGACAACTTTATGACTGCCGAGCAAGCATTGGAGTACGGCCTTATAGACAAGGTAATCGAAACAAAGTAAAAGGGGTTAAGCGTATGCCTAACAATAGCAAAGATTCTCATATATTCTGCTCTTTTTGTGGTCGCCCACACGATGAGGTAAACCGCATTATTTCTGGTAATGGTGTATATATTTGCGACGAATGTGTAGAGCTTTGTATGAGTATCATCAAAGAAGGCGAAAAAAAATTAGTTGATAATAAAGATGAGTGCGATATTAATTTTTCTGATTTACCAAAGCCACACGATATTAAATCTGTGCTTGACCAATATGTTATAGGTCAAGATGACGCCAAAATTGCACTCAGCGTGGCTGTTTATAATCATTACAAAAGAATATACAATAACGATAACGAGGTAGAATTTGCCAAGAGCAATATCCTGCTCTTAGGCCCTACCGGTGTAGGCAAGACTTTGCTTGCACAAACTTTGGCAAAGTCGCTTGATGTACCTTTTGCTATTGCAGATGCTACAACTCTAACCGAGGCAGGTTATGTTGGCGAAGATGTAGAAAATGTACTGTTAAAGTTAGTCCAAGCTGCCGATTTTAATATAGAAAAGGCACAAAAGGGTATTATCTATATTGATGAGATTGACAAGATTGCCCGTAAATCAGAGAACCCTTCTATTACCCGTGATGTCAGCGGTGAGGGTGTTCAGCAATCATTGTTAAAGATTTTGGAGGGTACGGTTTCCAATGTTCCACCAAATGGTGGTAGAAAGCACCCTCAGCAGGAGTTCTTGCACCTTGACACAAAGAATATACTGTTTATCTGTGGCGGTGCTTTTGACGGCTTAGAAAAAATTGTCGAAAAGCGTATGGGTAACAACGCTATCGGTTTTGGTGCAGATGTCAAAAGCAGGGTAGAACTTGATGCAACATATTGGATGAAAGATGTTATATCACAGGACTTAGTTAAGTTTGGTTTAATTCCTGAGCTTGTAGGCCGTTTGCCTGTTTTAACTACTCTGAGCGGACTTGATGAGGAGGCTCTGACAAGGATATTAACCGAACCTAAAAACTCACTTGTTAAACAATATGTCAAACTTTTTGAGATTGATGGGGTAGAACTTGTTTTCGAAGATGATGCTTTAAAGTCAATCGCACAAAAAGCCTTAGAGCAACAAACAGGAGCGAGGGGTCTAAGGGGCATTGTCGAGCAAACCTTGATAAAACTTATGTACGATATACCTTCCGATACCAATGTAAGCAAGGTAATTATCAATTCTGATGTTATCAAGAACGGTGCCGAGCCTGTTATCGAATATAAAACAAACTAAAATGTAAAATAAATATGTTTCAAATTCAGCAGTATGTTTTATAAATTTATTTTCATACTGCTGTTTTTAGTGTATGAGGAAGAATAGATTAAATGGAAAAAGAATTAGAAAACAGTATAAATAGTAAAGAAATGGAACTACCTGTAATTGCTATGCGTGGGCTGGTAGTATTCCCAAAAATGATTGTTAATTTTGATATTTCACGCAAAAAATCAATTTACGCTGTAAAGTCTGCGATGAATAATAATCAAAAAATATTCATCTCTACCCAGAAGGACGCCTCTATAAACAACCCTGCCCTCAAAGATATTTACGATGTGGGGGTTATTGCAAAAATTCTGCAAGTTATAGATAGCGGTTCTGATGGCGGTATGCGTATAGTTGTCGAGGGTGTACACAGAGCCGTTATAACCCAAGATTTAACTACCCCAAAATACCTCAAAGCAAGTATAAAGGAACTCTTGACAGGTAAGTATTACAAAGATGATATTGACCTTGTCGCACTGTCCCGTGTAGTTAAGAGTAAATACAAAGATTATATAGAACTTGTCCCAAAAATTCCGCCTGATATTATTTTCAAGATTGGTATGTCTAATGATATAGAAGAAGTTTGCGATGTTATATCAAGCAATATTAACCTGCCATATTCCGAAAAGCAAAAGTTGCTCTCGGTTACCGATTTAAGAGATAGACTCGAAATGTTGCTTGACTTTATCATCAGGGAATGTTGCATTTTAACCGTAGAAAAAGAAATACAGGACAATGCCCACCAAAAGATTGATACAAGGCAGAGGGAATATTTGTTGCGTGAACAGTTAAATTATATAAGGGAAGAACTCGGCGAAGATGACTCCCCAGACGCAGAGGCAGAGGAATATGCCTACAAAATTTCTAAACTTAAACTAACCGACAAGGTTCGCAAATCTCTCGAAAAAGAGTGCGTCAAATTATCCAAAATGCCTTCAAATAGTCAAGAGGCAAACATCATCAGCAACTATCTTGATGTCTGCATAAGTTTGCCTTGGGGTAAATATTCTAACGAGCGTATAGATTTACCAAAGGTTAGAAAGGCTCTGGATAAGGAACACTTTGGTTTAAGTAAAGTCAAAGAGAAAATTTTGCAACAACTTGCAGTTAGGAAGAACTCACCTAATGCCAAAGGTCAAATAATTTGCCTTGTAGGTCCCCCAGGTGTCGGCAAAACATCTATTGCTATGTCGGTTGCAAAAGCCATTAACCGCAAATCTGCCCGTATTGCACTTGGCGGTATTAGAGATGAGGCAGAGATTAGAGGCCACCGCAAGACCTATCTCGGCTCTATGGCTGGCAGAATTATAAATTCAGTCAGACAAGCAGGCACAAGCAACTGTTTGCTCGTGCTTGATGAGATAGATAAACTCGCAAACGATTACAAGGGTGACCCGACCTCTGCACTATTAGAGGTGCTTGACAGTGAGCAGAACAACGCTTTTTATGACCATTACATAGATTTACCTTTTGATTTGTCCAAGGTTATGTTCATTACTACCGCAAACGATGCCTCAGCAATTCCTGCACCTTTGAGGGATAGAATGGAGATAATTGAACTTTCAAGTTATACAAGGGAAGAAAAATTTAATATTGCCAAAAAGCACCTTATCCCAAAACAACTCAAAAATTGTAATGTCTTATCTAAAAATCTCAAATTCACCAATGACGCTATATATTGCATTATAGATAATTATACCAAAGAGGCGGGGGTGCGTAACCTCGAAAGATGTGTTGCAACCATAATAAGCAAGTATCTGCTCTCTTATTTTGAACAAGGTACATCAGCAACTACCAAAATAACCGCACAAGATGTAGAGCAAATGCTTGGCACTAAAAAATATCTTTCGGAGGATACCTTACACAAAGATGAGGTCGGCGTAGTAAATGGACTTGCGTGGACAAGCGTAGGCGGAGAGTTGTTGCCTGTCGAGGTAGCCGTTATGGACGGAACAGGCAAGTTAGAACTCACAGGTTCACTCGGTGATGTTATGCAGGAGTCAGCCAAAGCCGCCGTTACCTGTATCCGCTCGCATGCAACAGAACTCGGTGTTGACTCTATGTTTTACAAAAACAAGGACATACATATTCACGCACCGGAGGGTGCTGTCCCTAAGGACGGTCCATCTGCGGGCGTTACAATGGCAACTGCAATTTACTCAGCATTAACCAACAAGCCTGTTCGTGGTAATGTTGCTATGACAGGCGAGATTACACTGCGGGGTAATATTTTGGCTATTGGCGGACTCAAAGAAAAGTCAATGGCTGCCTATAAATCTAATATCAAAACTGTTATAATTCCAAAGGAAAATGCCCGTGATTTGCAGGATATTGATAACATCGTAAGGGATAACATCAACTTTGTACCTATCAGCAATATAACTGAGGCACTTAAAGTAGCAGTTGATTAAGGAGTTAAATCAGTGAACACAAATAATGTTAAATTTGATTATTCTATTGGTAATTCACAGCAACTTTATCCATCAGAGAAGCCTGAGGTTGTTTTCTCCGGCCGTTCAAATGTCGGCAAATCTTCTTTAATTAACCGGCTTGTCAACCGCAAAACCCTCGCCAGAGTCAGTGCTACCCCAGGCAAGACCGCAACAATAAACTTCTTTACTGTTGATAGGTTCCATCTTGTCGATTTACCTGGGTATGGTTATGCTAAGGTTTCACAAGCCGACAAACAGCGTTGGGCAGATTTAGTCGAGGGTTACTTTGCACAGGGTAGGAACATTAGCCTTGTTGTGCAAATTATTGATTTAAGGCACGAGCCGTCTGCCGATGATATGAATATGATAGACTTTCTCTATAATTCGGGGTTGCCGTTTATAATTGTTATGACTAAAAAAGATAAACTTAACAAAACTCAACTTGCTAAACGGCTCGAAGATTTAAAACACGAACTAAAAGGATACGAGGATATTCCTCAGTTGGCTTTTTCTGCTCTGAGCGGAGAGGGAACAGAGGATATAAGGAATATTATTGATAAATATGTAGATGAGTCTATGTAAAAGGAGGAATTTAAAATGTTTACAAATAACTGTCTTGGCACAAATTCAAACGGCCACCTTACCATTGGTGGTTGTGATACAGTCGAACTTGCCCAGATTTACGGCACACCGCTCTATGTGCTTGATGAAAATGTAATCAGGAATAATTGCAGAGAATATTTACAATCATTCGACAAATATTATAATGGTAACGGTTTGCCGTCCTATGCGAGCAAGGCATTGTGTTGCAAAGAAATATGCAGAATTATTAACCAAGAGAATATGGGGCTTGATGTAGTATCCTCGGGCGAACTATATACTGCTTTAAGCGTTAATTTCCCTGCTGATAAGATACATTTTCACGGTAATAACAAGACTGCCGATGAACTCAAATTTGCGTTAGATAATAATATAGGCAAGATAGTTGTAGATAACATTTCCGAACTTCACAGACTTGATAAAATAGCCGGCGAATGTGGCAAGGTTGCCAAAATTTCGTTCCGTATCAAACCAGGTGTTGATGCTCATACACACGATTTTGTAAAGACAGGACAAATTGACTCCAAGTTTGGTTTTGCACTCGAAACAGGCGAGGCACTAAACGCAGTTAAGGAGTCCATCAAGTGTAGTAATGTCGAACTTAACGAACTGCATTGTCATATTGGCTCACAGATTTTTGATGTAGAGCCGTTTGTAACCGCCTCAGAAATTATGCTTGATTTCATCGCACTTATTCAAAGCGAAACAGGCTTGCTCATCAAGCAGTTAAATCTTGGCGGTGGTTTTGGTATTCATTATACTACCAAAGATACCCCTATGCCTTACGATAATTATATCAAAGAGGTTTCTGTAAGAGTTAAGCAGAAAGCCGAGCAACTGAATATTCCTGTCCCTTATATTTATATCGAACCAGGTCGTTCTATAGTGGGCGAGGCAGGTATCACATTGTATACAGTCGGTGCAATCAAAGAGATACCTAATGTCAGGAAATATGTTTCTATTGATGGCGGTATGGCGGACAATATCCGTTATGCCCTCTATAAGTCCGAATATACCATTGTAAACGCAACTAATGCCAACGCAACACCGGACGATATTATAACTCTTGCCGGTAAATGTTGCGAGAGCGGTGATTTAATTCAGGAGAATGCTCCTGTTGCTACCTTATCAGTCGGTGATACAGTTGCGGTACTATCAACAGGTGCTTATAATTATTCTATGGCGTCTAATTATAACAGAATTCCACGACCTGCTATGGTAATGGTTAATAACGGCAAGCACAGGCTTATTATCCATAGGGAGTCTTTTGAAGATATAGTTAAAAACGATATTTAATTTACAGATTGGTGAATTTGAATGAAAAAAAGTTTAAAATTCTATTTTGCCCTATTTACAGCAAAATGTATAATTTTACTTCAAAAATTGCTCAAAATGAGAGGCACTCACTTTGCCGGTAAAATGGCAATCAAATTATGTCCGGACTTTTTGGGTATGATAGATAAACCTAAGTGTATAATCGGTGTCACAGGCACGAACGGCAAGACAACTGTTTGTAATTTACTTATAGATATATTAAAGGCGAACGGGGTAAAACTGCTTGATAATAACGCAGGTGCAAACACAAACGCAGGTATTGCAAGTGCCTTAATCAAGGGTGCTGGTATTTTTGGCAGGACTAAATATTCTACCGCTATCCTCGAGATTGACGAACGCAGTTCTATTAGGGTTTTCCCGTATATCAAGCCAACATATTTGATTTGCACTAATTTATTCCGTGATTCTATCCGCCGTAACGCCCATGCGGAATATATATTTGATATGCTTAACAAAACCTTGCCCGACACTACTAAACTTATCTTAAACGCAGATGACTTAATCAGTTCGCGACTCAAAATTAACAATGATAGGGTCTATTTTGGTATAGATAAACTTGATACAGATTACAACGGTGCAAGTGATAATATAATAAATGATATTCGAGTTTGCCCGAATTGTTACGCAAAACTTGATTATGAATATTCAAGGTATCATCATATTGGCAAGGCACATTGTAGTAATTGCGGTTTTGCATCACCAAGGCCAAACTACTTGGCAAATGTTAATTTTGATAATATGACTATGAATGTTAAGTCATCAAGTGGCAGTTTAGATTATCACCTTATCAGCAACAGCATATTCAATGCCTACAATCAATTAGCCGCTATTGCTTTTTTGCGTGAATATGGCTTTACGGACAAGCAAATTGCCGATAGTTTTAAGGGCATAAAAATTGTAGAGTCCCGCTATTCTTCCGTTAATGTAAACGGAATTGAGGTTATTACTAATATGACTAAGGGTCAAAACCCTGTTGCGTGTTCCTGCGTGTTTAAGTATGTATCCGAGCAGGACGGCAACAAAGAGGTTGTCCTTATGCTCGATGATGCCTTTGATAGAAAAGACTCATCTGAAAATATGACTTGGATATATGATGCTGATTTTGAATTTTTAAACAAAGATAACATCACAAATATAATTGTTACGGGTGTAAGGTGTAGTGATTACAAACTGCGTTTGCTTATCGCAGGTGTCGATGAGAATAAAATTCAGACAATAACAGCAGAGGCAGATGCCCATAAACTGCTTAAACTCAAAGATACAGACAAGATTTATATTTTGCACGAGATGTATGTAGCAACCGAGATGGCAGAGGGCAGAAAATTAATAATAGACAAGGTTTCAAACGGAGGTGCTAAATTATGAAGGTAGAAGTACTCTATCAGGAGATTTGCAACCTTTACGGCGAAAAGTCAGGTACAAAATATCTGCAACAATGCTTACCAAACGCAGAATTTGTCTATACCTCGCTTAACCAAACCCCTCATTTTGTGGATAACGATGTATCATTGATACTATTAGCACCTATGACCGAAAATGCCCAGCAAATTGTAATAAACAAACTTTTACCATACAAGGATAAAATAAACCAACTTATAGATGATGGCGTATTGTTTATCTGTACAGGTAATGCTTTTGAAATTTTCTTGTCATATATCAAAAACGAGGACGGCTCAAAAATTGATGGTATAGGTATTTTTGATAATTTATATGCCGAGAGAAAAATGCTTAACAGATATAACTCGCTCTATTTAGGCGAATTTGAGGGCATAAAAATTGTAGGATACAAGTCACAATTCAGCCAATGCTATGGGGATAATTCAGCAGGATACTTCTGCAAAACAATCAGAGGCGACGGTATAAACACCTCGACCAAACTCGAAGGAGTCCGTAAAAATAATTTTATCGGTACTTATTTGCTCGGCCCGTTACTTATAAATAACCCTGATTTTACTAAATTTGTGCTAAAAACAATGGGAGCGGAGCCAAATATTGCGTTTGAGCAAACAGCATACGAAAACTACAACGCAAGACTTGCCGAATTTGAAACTCCGGAGTTAAAATTTTGATAATATAAAAAATCGTATGTAAGGTACGGTATTTTTACAAATAACAATATTGTTTACGACCGCAAGATGGGACACTTCATAATAGAAGTGTCCCATAAGCATTTATACTTATTCTTCTTGTTCAGTTTTTTCGGTCGGGATAGTGGCACAAACCTCGACCACTTTATCCCTTTGCCACAAAAAAGGCGTAACTCTAATCGTGTAGCCAAACCCGCTGTCCATAACCCAATCAAAAGGTTTTGCTTGTGGCAAGCCATATATAGACAGTAGCGTCATAATTACACCGCCGTGGGTAATTATAACTGTTTCGGTCGTTCCGGTTTTGACAAGTCCGTTTACAATATCCTCAAAAATAAGGCAAATCCTTCGTGTAAAATCTGCGTTGCTTTCGCCGTGAGGCGGTTTAATGTTAGGGTCTCCTGCAAGCCATTTTTCAAATTCGTCGTTGCCTTTTAACTCGGTCGCAGTCTTGCCCTCCCATTCGCCAAAATTACACTCGCTTAGTTGGTCAATAACAAGGGGTTTAAGCGATGGATAAATAACCTCCGCAGTCATTGTACTTCTTTTTAGAGGACTTGTAAATAGGGCAGTGGCATACGGGTATATATATTCGCTATCTAATTTTTTAAGTTCCGCTATACCTTTATTACTCAACGGTGGGTTGGTAGTGCCTATGTATTTGCCCTGATGAGTTTCGTCTATATCTCCGTGCCTGATTAAATGAATATAATACGATTTCATAAAATACCCTCTCTGTAATTTAACATTCTGTATCCAAAAATTAACTTCTCTATATTCCAAGAGAAGTTATTGTAAGTTTAGTTACTGCTATGGTTATTATTTATGCCGTTATAGTTATTATTATAGCGAGATTTCGGGTCAACGCCCTTACTGATTATAATAGTTATTTCCGAACCGGTTTCGACTCTGTCGCCAGCTTTAAGGTCCTTGTAGCCTATAATAGAATCAAGAGGAACAGTTTGACTATACTCACGAACAGAATTAACTACAAATTTCTCTTTACCGAGCAATTCACTCGCATCATCAACAGTATATTTTGTAATATCCGGCAACACTCTGGTTTGCGGACCGGCACTTATCTCGACATAGATTATAACCGAACCATCGGAACTTGTTATAGGAGTACCGGCCTCCGGCTTTTGTGACACAATAATGCCTTCCTCATACACATCGCTATAAACTGTTTCGTAAGAGCGATATATTTTTATATTAGTATTTTCAAGTAAACTTTCTGCCTCATCATAAGATAGCCCAACAAAGTTCGAGACTTTTTCGGTAACAGTTGTACTTTCGGTAGCATCTTGTAACGGGACAGTTGGCGTATTGTTATTCTCATTATTACCGATTACATTTGTGTATAACAACACAAATACAACACAGACAACAACTACAATAGTCGCCAAAAATGATATAAAGAACGCAGGGATAGCAGATTTTTCCCTTTTGTTTTTCTTTTCTTCCTCAAGTTTTTTCATCATTGTAGTTCTTGATATTTTCTCTCGGACTTCTTCTACCGCCGTACCTGCTGACAAAAGTTCCTTTAATTCATAGAAAGACTTTGTCCTTTCGGATAAATCTAAGCTCAAACCATTTGCAAGTGCCGATATTATGTGCGGTGGTAAACTTTTTGCAATATCCGTATTTAAAAATAATTTATGGTCATCGCTACGGGTAGGTGCGTCAGTTGGCAATTTGCCCGATAAAGCATAGAACAAAAACGCAGAAAAACAATATACATCAGTTTGCTCGTTTAGGCTTGCATTTTCGCTGTATTGTTCAGGGGCGGCAATACCGTTAGTAATATCTGATTTTAGCACAGAGTGCTTTTTCCTTATATTTTCGGTAGCACAATTAGTAAGTTTAAGTTTGCCTGACATAGTAACTCTGACATTATTAGGTGAAATATTGTAGTGTCCTATGCCGTTTGAGTGCATAGCACCTATAAGCGACATAACAGGCATAACAAGTGAACGGAGATTAACCCAATCAAGCCTGCCACCGTTTTGATTAATATATTCAGAGAAAGTCAGCAGTACTTCATCTTCCTCAATAACATAGCAGGTGTTATTTTCAGGGAAAATATCAAGTATTTCAACATTAGCCGAATGTCCTTTAAGGCCTGCCAATATCCTATAATACATAACAAAATCATTAAATAATTTATCATATATTGTTAAATTTTGATTTTCAACATTAACATAGGTAGCATTAGGTTTACGACCGCAAAAATTAGATGGGTAGAATTCACGAATACGCACTGTGGTATTGTTAGATTTGTCATAGCCAATATAACAGATACTCTCTGCGTTCCTCTGGATAACCTCACCAACGATATAATTAGAATTAAGGAGTGTTTTATATGGTAAGTAAGGTGCTCTTTGAGTTGCGTTATTGTTAAAACCGCAATAAGGACATACTCTACAATCATCATAATTATTCATACAATGCATACAAAGTGCCATATTCTGCTCCCCTCTCTGATAAAAATAAATATAATAAAACTGATATTACTCTATATTATACCATATTTATAATTTTATTCAAGGGTTTTAGCACTTATTTATGTTACAAAGTTGTTTTTTATTTGTATTTTATGTCAGTTTTTTAGTTATTGCATAGGTTTTCTTTGATTTTTGTTTGCTAAATTAAAGTTTTTAATACTATTTAGTTTGTATTTACTAAACGCAATATTCATAGAAACATTACCGTTTATTCCATTAACCCTGCCGTTTGTGCTGTATTGCCACAAACCCATATTGTAGCGGGGTATAACACTGTTGCTTGATTCTTGCAAATTATCACAACTGCTAAACCACAGATTTTCGTTAAGCAAATTATTACTACCGATTATTTGCATAGTGTCTTTGTTAGCAAAATAAGCAAAAGTCAGCCCCTCACGCTTTATAACTATGTAAAAATGCTTGATAAAATCATTTATTATATCCTTATCAATAGTTATATTACGCACCTTTGCATAATTCAAACTATCATTATCAAACCTAAGGCATACAGGCATAGTTATTATATTTTTGTATCTTCTAATTACACTGACACAGGTCTCGGCTTCCTTGATAATTGTGTCAACATTTGTTGCGTGGCTACTCCAATAAACACCGACAGCAATACCGTTCCTGTGGGCAAGGGTAATATTTCTATCAAAATTGCTATCCTTTTGGACAACATTTATGCCGTATCCCGCCCTGATAATTGCAAAGTCAATACCGGAGTTTTTGACCTTTTGCCAATCTATATTGCCGTTATGCTCGCTTATATCAATTCCGTTAAAAGTTTTATCCATATAATCACCTCATCAAAATATATGATAGTTTTTGTATAAATATAAATCACCGCCCAAAATTATCACAAAATTTTGAACATAAAATAACACCGAGCCAATTAGTTTATGCTCGGTGTTATGTTTTAAATTTCTGATATTGTAACATTTGCAGTATAATCGCCATAACACCAACAGGTAGTATCTTGTTGATTAATGACAATTTTCAAAGGCTTACTAATAGAACCCGTGATAGGTGTCTGCCCAGAAAAATCAATTTTCCCGATTAGCATATCAGAATTAAGTGCATTGAGTTGAGCGTCCTTACCGTAAATCCTGACTTTTATAGTTTTTGTAGTAACATCTGCTTTATACCCGTTTGGCAAACCGACAACCTCAAACTTGTTTACATAAAACTCTTTGTAATTCATATTAGTAAAGTCAAGTTTAACATAAGCTGTAATTTGGTTGTCAAGATTTATGCAACCTGTCGGTAATTGCACAGGCAATTCAAGCTGAATAATCTCGCTTTTAAAATCAGAGAAATCTCCGCCGAATAGCGTGATAGAATCAGTTTTGTTTATAATACTTTCTTCACCGCATATCAATATTTTTTCCGGTGCTATTGATATAACATAATCATTAATATCAATGCCGGACGGTGTGTTTTGGCAATCATATTTTAAATCAAGTTCTTTTTCTAACAGGACAAGTATTGTAGCGGATACTTTATCTGTACTTAATTTGATAGAGTTACTCTCAATTAAATTATCAAACTTATCATAGCATTTAACAGGCAGGTTATCGTAGGTTTTTGTTGTTTTTAATAAATAATCAATATCCAAATCGACACAAACCTTACCGAGTTTAGCAAGTTCAGTCTCCGGTCCCTCTACTGTAATCTTACTATTAGAAAGTGAGACAGATGAATAATAACCGTCAGGTACAGTATAATTTATATTGTCAGTTATTTCAATTTCTAAACTTGCGTTTCTGTCTACCAAGATATTTATAACAGAAGGTGAAACTAAGGAAGAAATCTCAAACCCGCTCTTTATACTTGACTTTTTAG
>CAZZHP010000013.1:0-15806 GCA_964653925.1 uncultured Eubacteriales bacterium
GAGTCGCAAGTGCCAAGATAAGTGCCGCTTGGCGTTGCATACCCTTAGACATTGTAATAATTTTGTCCCTTTTCTTAATCGGGAACATCGAACATAGCCTAAGGTACTCCTGCTCGCTCCAAGTCGGATAAATATCCCTGTACAAATTTGATAAATTTTCAAGCGTCGAGTTGTTATAAAAGAACGGGAAGTCCGATACAAACATACACCTTGACTTGATGTAAGTATTCTCGAATGACTTTTGACCATCAATACTAATCAAGCCGTAATCGGCATCAATTACACCTGCTATCATACGCAGGAGTGTAGATTTACCGCCACCGTTTGAACCTACAAGCCCGAACACAGCACCCTTTTCTATCTCTAAATTCAAGTCTCGGACCGCTGTAACTTTACCAAACTTTTTTGTAACATTGTTAATCTTTATCATTGTTCAACCTCCCTATCCGAATAAACATCTGTCACAATGCTAATTATATTTTGTTTTGCAAACCCCAAGTCTATTCCCTCGATTAGAACATTGGTGAGTTTTTGGGTAAAAATCAATCTTTTGGTGCTGTCTGCGTCAATTTTATCCGATACAAAACTCCCCTTGCCTGTTACCGAGTAAATATAACCGTCCTGCTCTAACTTCTGGTATGCCTTGCCGACTGTGTTAGGGTTAACCCCAAGTTCAAGTGCCGTAGCCCTTACAGTCTGCAACTGTTGGTTAGGCATAAGCACACCAAGTGCAATATACTTGACTATCGAGTTGTATATTTGCTCATAGATGGGCTGGCGTGATTTAAAATCTAAACTGAGCATAAACTCCCTCCTTATAGAGTGAATTGTATTACTTGAATTAGTACAATTATATACTATCACTATTTTTCTTATTTGTCAATATAATTTTTAAAAATTTTTTATTTTATTTAAGGTCAGCCTGACAGTATATTTTGCCCGATAATCTGCATAACGCAGACGGCTGTTATATCCCATAATCAAGCGATTTTGTAGAGTTTTAAAAGAAAATGCAAAAAAATTTTTAAAATCGCAAGTTAGTATAACAGAGCATTTTGGAGAAAATTAAAGTAAATCAAAGCACTGCAAATATAAATTAAATTTTTTCAAAAAAACTATTGACTTGCAGTTGAGTTTGTGCTATCATTATAGCACATCAAATTTTGAATTTATAAATTATACGGAGGGACTATTATGTCAACATTTATGGCGAAACCAGCCGAAGTTGAACGCAAGTGGTATGTTATCGACGCTGCCGGTAAACCACTTGGTAGAGTAGCAGTAGAGGCTGCTAATCTTCTCAGAGGCAAACACAAGCCAACTTTTACACCACATGTTGATTGTGGCGACCATGTTATCATCATCAACTGCAAGGACGCTATCCTTACAGGCAACAAACTTGTACAAAAGAAGTGGCAACGCCACACAGGTTATATTGGCCATCTTAAAGAGACATCTTACGATACACTTATGGCTACAAGACCGGAAAAGGCTATGGAACTCGCAGTTAAGGGTATGCTCCCATCTAACACTATTGGCAGGAACTCTATGCTCAGACTCAGACTTTTTGCCGGTGCAGAACACAACCACCAAGCTCAACAACCATCAGCTTGGGAAATGTAAGTAAGGAGGAAACATAAATGTACGATAAGGCTCCATATTTTTACGGAACAGGCAGAAGGAAAAGTTCTGTTGCAAGAGTAAGATTATATCAAGGTACCGGCAAGGTTACCATCAATGACAGAGATATTGATGATTACTTCGGTCTTGAAACACTCAAACTCATCGTTAGACAACCACTTGTTCTTACAGAAACAAACGAGAAGTTCGATGTTGTTTGTAGAGTTGCCGGTGGTGGCGTAACAGGTCAAGCTGGTGCTATCAGACACGGTATTTCAAGAGCATTACTTCAATACGATTCAGAGGCACTCCGCAGCACTCTCAAGAAGGCCGGCTTCCTCACTCGTGACCCAAGAATGAAAGAGCGTAAAAAGTACGGCCTCAAAGCCGCTCGTCGTGCTCCGCAATTCTCAAAGAGATAATTTTATTATCGCAATATATTATTTCAAAATCACTTGCCCGCAACCTCAGTTGCGGGCTTTTTTTCAAAAAAATTTAAAAAATTACAAAAAACTCCTTGACTTTTTGCTTGAAAGAGTATATTATTAAACTGTAAAGCAATAATAATTTTATAATTTATTTCTCGGAGGGGTTATTTATGAAGAAGAAAAGTTCATTGGCAACAATTATAAGTATAATTGCAGTTGTGTCTGTACTTACTGCTGCTATTACTGCGTTTTTAGTTGTAAGAGATAAAAAAATCAAAGCAGACAAAGAACTTGACGAATACCTTGAGGACTGCATATTATAATTTAAAATTTCTTTTTTTCATTTTTTCATATATCCACTAATTAAATTTTAACATCGCCAAGGCAGTTTTCTGTCTTGGCGATGTTAGTTTTACAATATTAAAATTTAAGATATATTTTCTTTTAGATATTTTAGGGAACGCTCTGTTCAAGTGAGCGTTCCCTTTTGAATAGCCGTAAGCATTTAACCTTGCTATTTGCGAGGTTATTTTTTTACAACAAAAGAGAGCCGACTTAACATCATGCTCTCTTTTGCAACAATATTAATTTTTTAAAAGGGCAAAAACTAAACTTCTATATAATTCTGTCCAAGATTATTTGCCATAGTAAGCGTTGAGGTACATTTGCTTAATCTCGCTGATAAGCGGATATCTTGGGTTTGCACCTGTGCATTGGTCATCAAATGCTTGTTCGCTCATCTCGTCAAGTCTTGCAAGGAAGTCCTGCTCATCTATGCCGTAATCTTTGATTGTCTTTTTAATGCCAATCTTCTCTTTGAGTTCATCAATAGCCTTGATAAGATTTTCTACCTTTTGAGCGTCATCTTTGCCATTAATGCCAAGTGAAGATGCAACCTCTGCGTATCTTTCGAGAGTGTGTGGGTGGTCATATTGTGAGAAAGTACCCATCTTAACAGGGTTGTTGTCAGCGTTAAATCTGATAACCTCGTCAATCATAAGTGCATTAGCAACACCGTGTGGCAAGTGGTGGAACGCACCCAATTTGTGAGCCATTGAGTGGCAAACACCCAAGAAAGCATTAGCAAATGCCATACCGGCAATAGTAGCTGCGTGTGCCATCTTCTCACGGGCAACAGGGTCATTAGCACCGTTGTCGTAAGCACGAGGTAAATATTCGAAAATAACTTTGAGTGCTTGTATTGCAAGGCCGTCTGTAAAGTCGGTTGCCATAACAGATACATACGCTTCGAGTGCGTGTGTTACAGCGTCAATACCTGATGCAGATGTAAGTCCCTTTGGAGCATTCATCATCAAGTCAGCATCTACGATAGCCATATTAGGCATTAATTCGTAGTCAGCGAGCGGATACTTAACACCTGTATTTTCATCTGTAATAACAGCAAAAGGTGTAACCTCCGAACCTGTGCCGGCAGTTGTCGGTACAGCGATAAAGTATGCTTTTTCGCCCATTTTCGGGAATGTATAAACTCTCTTGCGGATATCTATAAAACGCATAGCCATATCGTGGAAGTCAGCCTCCGGATGCTCGTACAATACCCACATAATCTTAGCTGCGTCCATAGCGGAACCACCGCCGATAGCGATAATAACATCAGGAGCGAACGCTTTCATAAGTTCCGCACCCTTCTTAGCACAGCCGAGTGTCGGGTCAGGAGCAACCTCAAAGAATGCTGTATGGGTAATGCCCATCTCGTCAAGTTTATCGGTAACAGGCTTTGTATAGCCGTTTTGATACAAGAAACTATCTGTAACAATAAACGCCTTTTTCTTGCCCATAACATTCTTTAACTCATCAAGAGCAACAGGCAAACAGCCCTTTTTGATATAAACCTTTTCAGGTGCTCTAAACCAAAGCATATTTTCTCTCCTTATTGCAACAGTTTTGATATTCAATAAATGCTTAACGCCAACATTCTCACTTACAGAGTTACCGCCCCAAGAGCCACAACCGAGTGTGAGTGATGGAGTAAGTTTAAAGTTGTAGAGGTCGCCGATACCGCCGTGTGATGACGGAGTATTAATAACTATACGGCAAGCCTTCATTCTATTTGCGAATATATTGAGTTTCTCTTGCTCTGTTATTGTGTTGATATAGAGTGATGCTGTATGTCCGTATCCGCCGTCTTGGATAAGTCTGTCAGCCTTTTCAACTGCATCTTCAAAAGTTTCTGCCTTGTACATAGCAAGTACAGGTGATAACTTCTCGTGAGCAAATTCCTCGCTGAGTTCTACGCTGTCAACCTCGCCGATGAGTATTTGAGTATCCTCTGGAACTTCAACTCCTGCAAGTTTAGCAATAGTATGAGCCTTTTGACCAACTATCTTAGCGTTTAAAGCACCGTTTATAAGAATTGTCTTTCTAACCTTGTCAAGTTCTTCACCTTCAAGGAAGTAACAACCTCTCTTTTTAAATTCGGCTTTAACTGCATCATAAACGCTACCAACAGGGATACAAGACTGCTCAGATGCACAAATCATACCGTTATCAAATGTCTTTGAATGAACGATAGAGTTAACAGCAAGTACAACATCGGCACTCTCGTCAATGATAGCAGGAGTGTTACCCGCACCAACGCCGACAGCAGGTTTACCGCTTGAATAAGCAGCCTTAACCATACCAGGACCACCTGTTGCAAGGATAATGTCGGACTCCTTCATTACCAAGTTGGTAAGTTCAAGTGACGGAACATCTATCCAAGCGATAATATCCTTTGGAGCACCGGCAGCCACAGCAGCCTCTAATACAATCTTAGCAGCCGCGATAGTGCTTTTCTTTGCACGAGGGTGAGGGCTGATAATGATACCGTTCCTTGTCTTTAAACAAATAAGTGTCTTGAATATAGCAGTTGATGTAGGGTTAGTTGTAGGGATAACAGCCGCTACAATACCGATTGGCTCGGCTATCTTCATAACACCGTACGCATCGTCACGCTCGATAACACCGCAAGTTTGGGTATTTTTGTAAGCATTGTAGATGTATTCGGACGCATAGTTATTTTTGATAACCTTATCTTCTACAAGTCCCATACCTGTTTCTTCTACTGCCATTTTAGCGAGTGGTATTCTCGCCTTGTTGGCTGCAATAGCAGCCGCCTTGAATATAGCATCAACCTTCTCTTGTGAAAAAGTCGCAAACTCTCTCTGTGCGTTCCTGACTCTGTTAAATGTTTCGTTGAGTGCATCAACATTATCAACGATTTGATAAGTCATATTGTTCTCCACTAAATAACAACTCCTTTTCATACTTTCAACCGATATTATCCAAAAGTCCTTTTGGTATAATATGACGGCAACAGTAATATTGTTACCGCCCAAGATTAAATTTTGTACCACTTTGGTATAAAATTTACATTTCTCTATATTTGTTGATTTTATTGTTAAAATTATAACATACTCATATATAAAAAGTCAATACCCATAATGCGATTATTGTTGTCAAAATGCAAGTTTTGGCACTTAAAATTGCAAATTTAAAGTAAAAAATGGTTATTTTTTGATATAATCACTACAAAAAATGCAATATCAAACCACTAACCATTTATTCATTATTAACGAAAATGTGCAAAATATATGTTTTTTACAAATTTTTTTAATTATAATATTTTTTGTGCAAGCACCAGTTTAAGTGTGGGGGTCTGCTTAACCTCGCCGGTTGGAACAAAGCCATTCTTTCGCCAAAATTCGCCGGCTTTTTTGTTCGTTTGCACATAGGCAAGCCTAACATACTTGAAGTCTTTTTTGAGCAAATCGCAGACCTCGGTAATAATCTGACTGCCTATGCCCTTGCCCTGATAAACCGCATTGAGCATATAGAAGCCGATATAGGCGGTATCCTTGTCAGGATAAGCCAAGACCAAGTCAAGTATAGCGACCAGACTCCGCCCTTTGATAAAGCCAAGATAGAACTTGTCGCTCATATCCTTGCCGTTTGGCACAGCACCCATATCTATCCTTATGCCCTCCGCACTTGCCTTTGGCGGAAAATGCTCGTAATATTGAGGGTTGCTCCTGCACATTCTAAGTGCCTTTGGAATATCCTCCTCAGTAAGTCTGCGTACCTTGTATTTGCTTGATAAATCTTGCTCGTTCATATATTGCCCTTCCTTTAACTGCCCGTGTAATTCCCTTGTTTTATTTACCCATTTAGTATAACATACGCTATGCCAAAAATCAAACAAATATTTACTTTTTATAAAATAAACAGAGCATAAGGCCACCCGCCCTATGCTCTGTTATCTATCTCTTTTGTTAAAGTGCCAAAACAATATACCGCCACACACCGCAATAACTAACCATACAATGCCAAGTGATACAGCGTGTTCAATATACATTGGTCTGCCGTTTACGGATATAATTCGATTTTTCGGTAAATTTTTAAATATAAGACTCGAAAGTTTATAATACGCTGCGTTTGACACAAATACGCTGATTGTGCCACAAACTATGCCAAGCACTATACCAGCCAAGACATCGCTCAGATAATGCACCCTTAGGTAAACCCTCGAAAAGCCCATTACGGTAGCAAACAACAGCACAGGCAACCATACATATATATCGCACAACGCAAAGGCTACCGCAAATACACTAAACGATGATGCCGTATGCCCCGATGGAAAAGAATAATATTTAGGTCTTTCAATCAGTTGTTGCGTATCATCAAATTTACTGCACGGGCGTTCACGACCCACAACATATTTCAGGCAACCTTCGCCGACAACGCAAGTCAGCGACATAGATATAAAAATATTTGTCCCGACTATCCTGCCGTATTTTGTGGCAAAAAAAGGAATTATAAACACAAACCAAATAAACCCCTTGTTACCGAGCCTTGATATATTACGCATAACAAAGGTAAACCTCCCTGTGCGTATATGATCCATCTTGCCCAGCACAACCTCATCTATATGTTGTATTTTTTTTAACATAAGCCATAGCCCCTATGAACTAATCATTTTCACAGTCAATTATCTGTTGATTGCACGGCAGATTGCTGAATAATCAGCACCGAGCCATCTGAAAATTTTAAAATTTTGACCCCTTCATCTTCGGTAATATTTGATGCGGCAAATTCGGCATCAGTCATATACACAAAGTCAGGGTTGTCAAGTCCATCTATATAGCCCCTGCAAAGACTCTCTACAAGTGCCTGTTCATCAATATCCGTTGTAATGTTTGACCTGACAAAAGTGTCAAGTTCGCTAAGTTTGTTATACATAGACTTTTTTTCGTTAAGGTCAGTCAGGGCCTTGTTCATCTTGCTCTGTGTAATGGCTGTTGAACATATAACCGCAATAACCGCCACAACCGCCCCGATAGCAATAGTCAGCCCGACAGGAATTTTTTTACTCATTAAATCGACTCCTTTATATCGGTTTATGTACACTCAAATATTGCAACAAACCAATAATCTCAAAATAATTTATTACCAACCGAGTAACTCGTTGCCCTCTTTTTTGAGATATTTTCCCATAGATAAACTACTGCCTATTGCACCAATAACCATACCGGCAACAATAAACGCAATAGATACCGGCAAAACTATTTGTGAAAATTCTATCGGAACAATAGACGGCATAATATTTTCGACCATTTTAACTATTTGGCCGTATCCAAAATACACTACACCTATTGAGATAGCACCCGACAACAAACCTATGGTTGTACCCTCGATGATAAACGGTATCCTGACAAAACTGTTTGTCGCACCAACAGACTTCATAATCGAAATCTCAAACCTACGGGAATACATACTCATTCTGATGGCATTTGATATAATAAACAATGACACCAAGCCAAGCACCACAACAAAGCCAACGCCCAATGTAAATGTAAGGTCGTTGAGTTTGTTTAATTTATCGGCAACTTCTTTACGGCTACTGATTGACTCGATACCCTCGATAGTTGATATTTCCTTGATAGTTTGGCCATATAGTGCCATATCGGACATAGTAACCTTGTATGTATCAGGCAACGGGTTATCATCTTGCATATTTTTAAACACTTCCTCGCCGAGTAACTCCTCGTATTCGAGTATTGCTTCTTCTTTGGAATAAAACTCAACTGCACTTACATTATTCACATTCTGAATTTGTTTGCCTATATAAGATGACTCTATATCGTTTATGCCCTCCGCAAGGTAAACATTTGTTACATTGGTATCACCTATTGAGTTAATGACGCTCTCGATATTAAGCGAAAGCAACGCAGCCGCTCCTGTAAGTATCAAGCACGAAACAAGCACACCGATAGACGCTATGCTCATAATCTTGTTTGTCCAAATATTTTTTATACCTTCTTTGGTTAAATAACCAACACCTCTAAACTTCATATTTTCATATCCTTTATATTAAAAGTTAAGACTGTAAATATCTAAATTCTCGCTGTCGTCATCTTCTACGCTGTTATCTAAATATTCACCCACATAGTCCTCATCAAAACCGCTTGCGTAATCTTGGTTTGACTGTTCTAATTCCTCGTTATACTTAATTACATTATCATCGTTGCTGTAATTTAGGATATCAAGCGTGCCATCGTTGTCATCAATGTCATCAATATCATCAACATAGTTACCTTCGCTTTTGCCTGTATCCCTGACAACCTCGCCGTGCTTCATCTCTATAACTCTTGCATCAAACTGTGACACGAGGCTATGCTCGTGAGTTACAACAATAACAGTCGCACCTGTCTTGTTTATCTCCCTAAGCAAATTCATAATATCGTACGAAAGCTCTGGGTCAATGTTACCTGTCGGCTCGTCGGCAATAATAAATGCAGGGTTGTTAACCAACGCTCTTGCAAGGCTGACACGCTGTTGTTCGCCACCCGATAATTCGCAAGGGCGACTCTTGGCTCTGTTGCGAAGCCCCACAAGGTCGAGTATGTAGTTAACCCTTTTTTTAATAATGTGTTTATCCTGACCTATTACACGCATAGCAAACGCAACATTGTCAAACACATTCATCTTGTCAATAAGTCTAAAATCTTGGAACACTATGCCCATAGTCCTGCGTAAATACGGCACTTCGCTGCGTTTCATCTTGCCTATATCTCTGCCACAAATAATTACTTGACCGCTTGTAGGTACTTCTTCGTGCATAATAAGCTTCAAAAATGTACTTTTACCGGCACCGGACGAACCAACGATAAACACAAATTCGCCTTTATCTATCTTTATATTTACATCTTTTAATGCTTGGGTGTGGACTCTGTCGCCATACACCTTGCATACATTTCTAAATTCAATCATATTACCACACCTTCTGATTTATGCCTTTTCCTGTTCCTTTTTTTGTAAAATTGCAAATAGACCTACTGCCGTTATATTCATATATACTCCAACACAGCGGGTCTATTTTTAGTCTATAATTCTGACATTAATATTTTGTCGGGTTTGCAGTAAGGTATTTTTTAACCATAAGTGCTACCTTAAACACAATAGCGTCCTCAAATTCTCTCAAATCAAGACCGGTAATCTTCTTGATTTTTTCAAGGCGGTATACGAGGGTATTTCTATGTACAAAGAGTTTTCTTGATGTTTCGGAAACATTGAGGTTATTTTCAAAGAATTTTTGGATAGTAAACAATGTTTCTTGGTCGAGGCTCTCGATAGTGCCACTGTTAAACACCTCGTGCAAGAACATCTCGCAAAGTGTAGTCGGGAGTTGATAGATAAGTCTTGCTATGCCTAATTTCTCGTAAGTCATTATGTTACGCTCGGTTTCGAACACCTTGCCAACCTCGATAGCAACTTGTGCCTCTTTAAACGAAAGTGCCAAATGCTTAACTCCGATTACAATAGTACCGATACCAACTACACAGCGTGCATAGAACTCGCTTGAAAGGGTATCTACAATAGATGCCGCCAATTTTTCGAGGTCCTTTGTCTTGGTATCACGCTTAACCTCTTTTACAAGCACAACATCTGTCTCGTTAAGGTTTATAACAAAGTCCTTGCTTCTGTCTGGGAACAAGGTCTGAACAACTTCGTAGGTAGAAATCTCTGTCTTGGATACATTCTTGATAAGCATACAAACCCTCGAAGTTTCGCTGTTAAATCGGAGTTCTCTTGCCTTGATATAAATATCACCAGGTAAAATGTTGTCCAAGATTACATTCTTGATAAAGTTCTCTTTATCAAATTTCTCATCATAAAATTGCTTGATTTGTGCGAGAGATACAGAGAGTAGGTCTACAATGGTCTTTGCCTCTGTGTCATTACCTTTTACAAACACGATAAAATCTTGCTTGTTATTGCCGAATGACTTGTATGTAAACCCGTCAATAACAGTAGCAAAAGTCAACCTCTTGTCATCTGCCTTTTTGAGTTTAATTGTAGTACCTATTCTTGGCAAATCAGAACAAGCAATAATCTCTGAATTGTCATCAATAACACCTATTGTTCTATTGACAGCCTCGCCCATTTGATAAATTGTACCCTGAAAAAACCTTGTTGACATATTAAGTCCCCCAATTTAATTTGAAATCTAATTTATTTTAAAGTATATCAGACAACCGTTATATCAATATATATTAATAGAAATACCACAAAATCAATAAATATATATTTACCTAATAATATAATACATAAAAAATTAAAAAAAATCAACCTTTTTTTTGAAATAATTTTAAAAATTTACAATATTCTTATGATTTTATCCATTTTTTAATATAATCAAAGGTTTTTTGCTCGCCGTTGTCGGCTAAGTACCTCAATAAATGTTCAATCTGGTCAGAGGTTGTGGGGTTTATGAACCTTGCCTTCTTGCCACGCATAAAGTACTCCAATGACGAACTGTCCGTATAATCTGATTTCATATATATTTTGCTTGCCGCCACCCTGTCGCAGAACATCTCGACTACATATTTGCGTGGCATTTGTATAGCGAATATTTGTTTAGTCTTGTAGTCATAATCTGTCCAATACTCAAAGTGGTGTTTGTTCCTGCCCTTGTGGTGCAACCACGCCTTTGAGTAGCCGTACTCCTCACGCTCTGCCTCGTTAGGACTGCGTGTACCTTGATAGAGCGAAGCTCCGACCGAGAACTCCGTTATGCTATATTTGGATAAGTCGTGCAACAGTCCCTGCCACAATATGCCTGCCTTGTAAGCGTGTTTTATGACTTGATGCCTGTGTCTTGTTATAGTGATAAAATGAGATAAAGCCTTGCCCATAAAATTCTCCTAAATTAAATTACATTTCAATTATATTATACTACTTTTGAAATATAGTATCAAGTACAAAAAACTACATAATTTGGGAAATAAAGACCATATCCGCCCCTGTGTCTGCGGTGCTTTGCTACCGTTACAAACCGCCGTGATAAACAAAATAGGGTCAAGCCTTTTTTTAAAAAGCCTGACCTTTTGTATTTACAAAAATCATTTTAATAATTACATTTGCAATATACCTGCATAAACTTGCAATATCAATGTAGCGTCTTGCGAGTTTATAACATTATCGTTATTTACATCTGCCTTGTTTGTGTCAATCTCGGTATCATTTATAATATCCGCATAACGCTGTAACACCAATGTAGCGTCCTGCGAGTTGACCACACCGTCCGAATTAACATCACCGACAATAATAATCTCCTCATAAACCATATCATTAGTAACCGCAAAGTCATAAGCAAAACTGCCCTCGTTTGCACATATCTTGGCTTTACCGCTATCAGCAAAGGCAAATTTGTTTATACCTATAACCGAGTTAGGTAACTCAACCTTGACCAGATTAGAGCAATTACCAAACGCCCTTGCCCCTATCAAAATACACCCGTCAGGCACAGCAACCCTCTCTATTACGCTGTTACCCTCAAACGCACTGTCGCAGACCTGCCTAATATCATCAGGCAAAGTTACATTTGACTCAATTCCGTTATAGCCAATCAGCAACCCGTTGCCGACTACTACAAAGTCCTGCCTTGTCAGCGATATCCAAACCGTATTAGTAAACGCCAACGCACCTATGCTTTGGACACTGTCGGGGATATTGACCTTGACCATTGAGTAACAATTATAGAACGCACCCTCGCCGATACTAAACATATTGTCCCCTATATTAACCTGAACTATATCCATATTATTCGCAAATGTATAAGGAGCAATACTCTCGATATTCTGGGGAATATCTACTACATTATCAGAGCCGTTATATTTAATCAGTATATTGTTAATGCTTACAAAATCCTGACTTGACCTGTTGGCAAACGCTGTATTATTAAACGCATAAGCCCCTATATCTGCTATGCCGTCGGTATTGTTTATCACCTGCAACGAGGTGCAGTTATAAAACGCACTATTGCCGATAGTAGATATATTAGAATTTAAGTTTAATGTTATTATATCACTGTTGCCCTCAAACGCACTGTCGCCAATCTTCCACACATCAGCCGGTATAGTAACAACATTTGAATTGCCGTTGTATTTTACCAAAACCCCGTCAACTATATCAAACTCGGCAGAGGCACTCGTGCTGACCGAATTAACGGATACAGTCATAACAAGGATAATTAACAGCAAAATTTTAGCAAATAACCTTTTCATAATAACACGATTATTCAAGTTCTTTGAGCATTTTATCAAGCATATCGTTCGCCTTGCTAAAATCGCTTGGGGATAAACTCATCGCTTGTCCGTAACCGCTCTCTGTAACTGCGTTATCTTCTCTGTTTGTATCTTCCTGTATATTATCTTGGGTTTCGTTATTATCCGAATTTAGTTCATCTTCGCCGAGTTGTATATCAGCCTCGTCATCATAACTCTCAAAGTAAATTTCTTTATTATCTCTTGCTATATCAGATTTTTCCATATAATCTTTAAAAATAAGCCTGAAATTATCCTCCATAGCGTTGTTCGCAACAGGCTGTTTGTACTCAGCCTTTGCACCGACAGATGCCAAAAATGCTATTATATACAAGCCAAAGAGCAGAAGTTCGGCACAGTTTGCAATATTTTGAACATCTAAAATATCCCCCGTTGCAAAATTGCTGTCAATAACCGCCTTAACTTGTCCCAGACCGTAAACTATCAAAAATGCCGCCGAACCAAAGCCGTATATAAAGTTCTTTTTGATAGATGACCCCTCTGTGTCAATGTCAACCATCAACGCCGCCTGATAGAAAAGGAACATTGTAAGTACCGCATAAGTAATTAAATTGGTAAAGTCATTATTCCTAACCGACAAATTTTTATTTTCGGCAAACATAGCAATAAGTTTAACAATGCTCCAAATAGAAGGGAACAGATACATAACGGATATATCCTTGTGATTGCTCTTGCCACTAAATAACGATAGTGATATTATAACTATACCCGATACCGCAAGTAATGCCAGCGGTATACTGATGACCCACAATACAGAATACACGGCAGTCCTGTACATATCCATAAACTTGCAACCGGCATTAACCAGAATAGCAACGCTCAATAATATGCCCAAAACCCCTGCGGTTATATTCCTGTGCGGTATGTATAGGTTTTTAGTTTGTCTGTCTGTAAGGGCGATGATTATTGTCAAAATCATCATACCGCCGATTATGACATCAATAAGATACCCAAACCGAATTTGACTCAGCCCCATTATAGCTTGTACACCATCAGTAAAGAACAGCTGATAAACTTTGAGTCCTAACGACGCAACAAAAATCGGTAAAAACACCCACCAAGACCATTTGATTTTCATATTTTAAACCTCCCAAGTTTGATTTATAGTTACATAAAAAGAAAAATAAGTATATATATTTATTTTAAGACAAAAACTCATTTATGTCAATACAGATAAGTACTTTTTGACAAAACATTACAAAAAATTTTTTCGAGTTTTTTTGATGTTCTTTGATTCTATTATGCCAAATTTTATTTTCCCCTTAATTTTGCCCTATTTTATTTAACAAGCGGGTATAACGGACAAAATATTTATAGGCAATATTTGTCCAAAAAGTAAATAATAGACTGCCAAAAACACGATAAATGGTGATAATTAGTGCATTTATTCACATTATTAACATAGTTGTCAACAAATGGATAGCAATTTATTAACATTATTAACATAGTTGTCAACATTTTTGAGTTAATAAATGGTATATCTCAGCACATAATATACACATATCTAAGCCCTTTACCGCTTGTTATATTTATGTCTGTTTAATATAAGGAACAGCACCAATCATAAAATGCCTCCCAATTAACAGAGTGCTAACCGCCTATATTACAAAAGATATAAAAACTACTAAAAAAATGACTAAATTTATTGCAAATAAACTAAAAATGATGTATAATAATAAAGTAGTAGCCTACGATTATATTAAAAACGGTGATTATCGTACATAAGGAGTGATTGTAAGTGTCAGATACTAAAAATTCCCCAAGACAAACAGAACCTTCAAACGCCAACATAAGTAATAATCACAGTGGTCACAGTCATAGCAGTGGACACCACAGCCATAGCAGTGGACACCACAGTCATAGCGGTGGGCATCACAGGCACAAAAGCAACCTCTTTCACAAATTAAAGAAGTTAAAGCGAAAGAGTACAAAGCCCAAAATTTCTAAAATCAATGCCAGAACCATAATAGGCTGTATTGCTGTCTGCCTGCTGATAGGTGTATTTGCAGGACTGATTTACAAAAATAATATGCAAAAAGAACTTGAAAACCAAAATAACTCTACTTTGGCACAAAAGGCGAAACCTTACGAAGATGAACTAAACCAAATTCGCAAGGAGTTGTCATCTGCTAAATTTAGGTCAAGCTATACAAATGATACTTCTAATGTAATTATTGCTTTTAATATGTCATCACCTGATGATTTGCCTAAAATTACAAGTTACACAGAGAGATACCAGATAGAGCCTACCATTGTTTTAGATTGTAACAAAGGGCTGTCAACTATTGATAAATTGCTCGAAAGTCTAAGAGATACCAATTACAGTATTATGTTGACCGCCGAAGATTACAATGACTATGTCCGCAAAGTTGCTTCTACTGTCAGGGGCAAACTTGCCGAGTATAACCTTGTTGACGCAAAAATGTTCTACCTGCGTCGTGATTTAAACACAGAATCTACCCTCCAAAATCTGTTCTATGACGGTTACAGATCCTACACTGTTTACATACCGCAAG
Source organism: uncultured Eubacteriales bacterium (assembly GCA_964653925.1). Classification (GTDB taxonomy): domain Bacteria; phylum Bacillota; class Clostridia; order Oscillospirales; family Acutalibacteraceae; genus CAZXCG01. The sequence goes on from CAZZHP010000013.1 coordinate 15,190, forward strand.
AAATCACAAGCGGTATAGATGACAACGGGCTTGCTTATCTGACTTATAGTAATATAGCAAATTATAACTACTCTATGTCCGACAAGATAACATATTTCCTTGACGAAAAAGAGCCTGCCTTGTTTGTATTTGATATGGCATCGTTAACAGACGGTTCTATGACAGAGGACACTATTACATCAAGTTTAGCGTGCCTTGCCGAATACGAGGAGGCACAGCAGATAGAATTTTCAAGTGCTGATGACACTATTAAAGAATTAGTTAAACTAAACGAGTTAACTATTAAAGACACGGCAGAATATTATAAATACGAGGAGGAGCAAAAGGAAAAAATAAAGGAATTACAACAAAAAATCAGCGACATTTACAGCGGTCGTGATGTAGAATAATTTTATTTTTTAAAATATTTTAAACCTTTGCAAACTTCAAATCAGGTCATTCTCTTGCGAGATTGACCTGATTTTTGTATTTTAACTATCTTAATTACTTTGCACTATTATAGTCAATAGACAGGGTTGCCCTTGCGTTTAAGTCAAGGTCTGCAACATTACCACTCAAATACTCATAATATGCCTGTGAGCCGACCATAGCCGCATTGTCACCGCACAAATTCTTCG
>CAZZHP010000014.1:0-15539 GCA_964653925.1 uncultured Eubacteriales bacterium
AAAATAATGCAAAAAATATTTTTGAAACTGTTTCTGTAAAGTTTTTAAAATTCATTTTAATTACATATTATAATTTATTTAAAATTATAAATTACCCCTTGCACGAATGATAAATTCCTCTAATGCTGTATACCTTGCGGTCCTTTTATTATTTGAGACCATCTCGGCTATTGTGTCCGCACTGCCGACTATTACTATTAATTTTTTGGCCCTTGTAACCGCTGTGTATAGTAGGTTGCGATACATAAGTTGCTTTGCACCACGAAAAATCGGCATAACGACAACCTCAAACTCGTTGCCTTGGCTCTTATGTACAGTTGTAGCATAGGCTAAATCAAGGTCCATAGCACTTTCTATATCATAAAATGCCACCCTATCATCAAACCTAATTTTTAGAACCTGTGCCGTTTTGACAATTTCCTCTAAAATGCCTACATCACCGTTAAAAATTCCCTCGCCCGATTCACCGCTATCGGTATTCCAAAGCAAATCATAGTTGTTTTTGGTTTGCATAACCTTATCCCCAACCCTAAAATGATTAAACCCGATGGTTATTTCTGCTTTGCTATCTGACGGAGGATTGAGCAATTCTTGCAACCTTTTATTTAACTCGTTTACACCTAACTCGCCCTTCCTTGATGGTGCTATGACCTGTATATCCGACAATGGTGAATAGCCGTATTTGTTTGGCAAGCGTCTGCTACACAAGTCTACAACAGTATCTGCGACAGTTGCAGTATTATTAGCAGGTATAAAGAAAAAGTCATTATTCCTTACGGCTAAATCGGGCATTTGACCGTTTACAATTTTGTGTGCATTTGTAATAATAAGACTGCTCATAGCCTGCCTGAAAATTTCTTTGAGTGCGACAACAGGCACATTACAAGATGATATTAAATCGGACAGAACATTACCTGCACCGACCGATGGCAGTTGGTCGCTATCCCCTACCAAAATTAATCTGCAACCGAGTGGGAGTGCCTTCATAACACTCTCGAATAGTACGCTATCAACCATAGAAACTTCATCAATAATTAAGGCATCGCAGTTTAGCAAATTCTGTTCGTTGCGTTTAAATATTTGTTTTTCGGTATTATCCCAACTAACCTCTAACAAACGGTGAATTGTCTTTGCCTCGCACCCTGTAAGTGCGGTCATTCGTTGGGCTGCTCTGCCTGTTGGGGCTGCTAATAGTACCTTTTCGCCATTCTGTTTGAGTATCTTGATAATTGCGTTTAATGTAGTAGTTTTACCTGTCCCAGGGCCACCTGTTAATATCAGCAAGCCGACCTCTATTGCTTGTTTAATTGCTACCTTTTGAAGTTCGGCGTACTCGATATTATCCTCTTTTTCTATACATTTAATCTTGTAATCAGCGTCAGGTATCTTAATTGATGGAAATCTAAGCAACATTTGAAGCCGTGCCGCTATGTATGACTCGCTCCTGTATAAATTTGGCAAGAATAAAAATTCTTTTTCTTTAATAATATCCAACACAAGTGTACCCTCTGCAACGAGTTCATCAATATATCTTTCTATTATCTCTTGTTCTACGCCCAGAAAATCAACAGAAGTTGATATTACTTTATTTTTGGGCAAGCAAGTATGACCGATATTTTTATTATGTAACATAACATAGATTACACCTGCTCGGACTCTACATTCATCACTTGACTCCCTTTGATTATCAAAAGCAATTTTATCGGCAGTCTTGAAAGGTACATATATACCCTCATCGCAAAGTAGGTAAGGATTTTGCCTTATGCTCTCAATAGAATGATTACCGTACTTTTTCCATACCAAGACCGCTGTTTGTGGCTCTATGTAATATCTGCCGAGGAATAATATAAGTTCACGGATACCTACAACCCGTTTGAGTTGTTCGCTTAAATCTTTGGCTGTTTCAACAGAAATTCCTTTTAATTTGGCAACCCGTTCAGGTTCATTTTCTATAACATCAAGAGTTTTTTCGCCAAATTCGGCTACTAATCGTTCTGCCCTTGACGGCCCTACACCCTTTATAGCACCACTGCACAAATATTTGTATATACCTGCAACGGACGATGGCATACTTAACTCACACGCACTTACTACAAATTGTTCGCCGTAGGTTGGGTGGCTCCTATATTGACCGATAAGTTTGACCTCCTCGCCTGAACTTATTGCCGGTAATGTTCCGACAGCGGTAAGCTGGGTATCACCACTATTTACAACCAATACAGTATAATTATTTTCTTCGTTCCTGTATATTATGCTATCAACTTCGCCGGTAATCTCGTACATAGTTTTTTTATCCATTTGTAACACCTAAAAATTTATAATACTCTATTTTATATTATACACCATTTTTTAAATTTGTCATTAATTTTTTTCAAAAAAATATGATGCAGGCGTAATTTATGTAACCTACATCATATTTTTGCTATACGAAATCATCTAATTTGCTTGACTCCCTTATCTCCATAAAATCATATTTATCACAAAGTTCATCGCACAATTTGCGTGTTTCCTGAGACATACCTTTATCAATAAAAATTATTTTAGAAATATGCCTTTTGCCGTACCATTTCATTTTTAGAATGGTATTCCTCAGAGTAAGTTCGGAATTATAATCATCTTTGCCCAAGTTTGCAACGAGCACGAATGTTTCTTTGTTATCGTTTAATTTAATTATAATATCCCCAATTAAGTTTACAATTCCAAAAATTGAAAACAATATTACCAATATTAAGCTGAACGAGTAAATCATATATTTCACCTCAATAACAAATTATGTAATATATATAATTTTGTGAAATTATTTTAATAATTTAAAAAATTATGTTCATAATATTATCAGCGAAAGCTAAATAAATTTTAAGTGAGGTATTGCAAAATGGATACAAGAAAGGCTAACCATTGCATTAAATGTTCTGTAAAGAATTGTAAAAACCACAACGATACTACTAACTATTGCTGTCTTGATTGCGTTTGCATAGGCACACACGAGAGCAACCCACAAGTTTGCCAATGTGTTGACTGTGAAAACTTTGAGGCAAAGTGCAACTAATTTTGATAAGTTAGTAATTTAATTTATAATTGCACAAAAGTGCGACCCGTATAGTAAAGACTATACAGGTCGCACATTTTTTTGTTATCTACATAGTATAATACATATTGTTAAAAATGGTTGTGATAAAATGAAATTTGGAATAATCGGTGGTGATGACCGCCAATTATATATGGCAGATTACCTGAAAAATGACGGTCATACTGTTTGTTTTGCAGGATTTGATGATACAAATTCTGCAATAGATGTTGCAAAATTAAGTGATATTATAATTTTTCCTATTCCTTTTATGCGTGACGGTGTAATATATGCACCGTTATCGAAAGAGAAAATAGAACTTGATGATAAATTAATAGAAAATTTAAAGGGTAAAAAAATATTTGGCGGAATGTTAAAGAGTCTATCGGACACTTATGATAAACTAAAAAATGAAGATATTTACGATATTTTAGATAATGAATATTTTACTATATTAAATGCCGTACCAAGTGCCGAAGGTGCGATTTATTATGCGATTAAAGAATTTAAGGGTACTATACACGGCAGTAATTGCCTTGTATGCGGATACGGAAGAATTGGTAAGTTACTTGCGAATATGCTCAAAAATTTGGGTGCAAATGTAACGGTAAGTGCAAGAAAGAGTAAAGATTTGGCTTGGATAAGGGCTAACTCATGTACACCTGTTTATACGGAAACCTTGGGAAATTTACAGGCTGAAAATAAGTTTGATATAATATTTAACACTGTACCCGCTATGATTTTTGACAAAAAGAAAATTGAAAAACTTAGCACAAAAAATTCGGTGATAATTGATTTGGCGTCTTTCCCGTACGGAGTTGATTTAGATGCTTGTAATGAACTTGATGTAATCGGAATCAGAGCCTTGTCATTACCTGGTAAATTTTCTCCAAAAACATCAGGCGAAATAATAAAACGCACTATATGTAGAATATTAGAGGAGGAAAATATATGACAAAGAACACACTTGGCTTTGCAATTTGTGGTTCTTTTTGCACCTTTGCGACAACAATAGAACAAATGAAATTATTATCAGATGAATATGATATAGTACCTATAATGAGTTATAACGCTTATAATATAGATACAAGATTTGGCAAAGCAACTGACATAATTAACGAGATAGAAGAAATCTGTAAAAAGAAAATAATTCATACAATACCTGATGCCGAGCCTATCGGTCCTAAAAAGATGTGTGATTTGATGGTGGTTGCACCTGCTACCGGCAACACTGTATCTAAACTTGCAAACGGCATTACAGATACTCCCGTAACAATGGCTGTTAAATCACATTTAAGGATATTAAGACCTGTTTTGCTGAGTGTCGCTACAAATGATGCACTTGGTGCAACTGCAAAAAATATCGGTATGCTATTAAATACAAAAAATATCTACTTTGTACCGCTTAGACAAGATGCACCTTTGTTAAAGCCAAATTCGCTTGTAGCAGATTTTACTAAATTACCACAAGCAATAGAATTTGCCCTTAAAAATCAACAACTTGAACCTGTATTCTGCTGAAACGAAAAACAACAGATTATCCGTAATAGATAGTCTGTTGTTTTAATTTGTAGCAAAAATCTGTTGCAACTAATGTGCAACAGATTTTTGTTAATATTAAATTTTAATCTACTCCGAAAAGGAGTTCGCCGTAACTTGGGAATGGCCAATATTCCCTTGATGTTATTGTTTCCATCGCATCAGAAAGTTCCCTTACCTTATTCATAGAAGGTATAACAGTATTAACATAGTAATCTGCTACACCCTGTGCATTTGTGTTTAAGTTAGCAACATTTTGAAGTTCCACTTCAAGTTTGTTAACGCAAATGTTAAATTCTGAGAGCAAAGCAGATAAATCTTTGACAAGGTTCAACTCGGTATCAACAGGGATATCAGAGCAAAGTTGTTTTTTGGTTAAGGCAGAATTAGCAACCTTATCCGAATATTTTACAATAGCCGGAATAATCTCTTTTTTTGCCATATTGAGCATTGTGAGTCCTTCAATTTTAACAATTTTAGCGTAACTTTCAAGCAATATCTCGTATCTTGCAGTCATTTCTGCTTCTGTATAGATGTTGTGCTTCTTGAATAAATCAATATTTTTCTGTGCCAAATAGTGTGGTAAGGCCTCAGGTGTAGAACGGAGATTTAACAAACCTCTATTCTCCGCCTCTATCTTCCATTCCTCTGAATAGTTATTGCCGTTAAACAAAATACGCTTATGCTCTGTAAATGTCTTGGCAATAATATTATCAACCGCCTTATCAAAATCTTGGGCATATTTTAATATCTCATAGAACTTGGAGAGTTCCTCAGCAACAATAGTATTCAAAACTATATTTGGACCTGCTATGCTAAGCGAAGAACCAAGCATACGGAATTCAAATTTATTTCCTGTAAATGCTAACGGTGATGTTCTGTTACGGTCGGTGTTATCCTTCTTAAATTCAGGAATAGCGTCTATACCCACCCTCATTTTTATCTTAGATTGTGAGTGGTAGTCAGTGCCGTACTCGTAAGACTCCAAAATAGAATACAAATCATCGCCAATATACATTGACAATATTGCAGGTGGTGCTTCGTTAGCACCGAGTCTATGGTCATTTCCGGCAGTTGCGACAGATATACGGAGTAAATCTTGGTATTCATCAACAGCTTTAATTACTGCTGATAAGAATAACAAAAATTGCTTATTGTTCTCCGGTTGTTTGCCAGGACTGAGCAAGTTTTCGCCTGTATTGGTACATAATGACCAGTTATTGTGCTTGCCTGAACCGTTTACGCTTTCGAATGGTTTTTCGTGTAATAAACATACCAAGCCGTGCTTTTTGGCAATATTCTTCATAAGTTGCATAGTAAGCTGATTATGGTCGCTTGCAAGGTTTGTTGCGGTAAAGATTGGGGCCATCTCGTGTTGACCAGGGGCAACTTCGTTATGCTTAGTTTTTGAATAAATGCCAAACTTCCAGAGTTCCTCATCAAGGTCCTTCATAAATTCAGCAACTCTTGGTTTAATTGTTCCAAAATAGTGATCGTCTAATTCCTGACCTTTTGGTGACTTCGCCCCGAACAGAGTTCTGCCACAATACATAAGGTCCTTGCGTTTCTTGTAGGTATTCTCATCAACAAGGAAGTATTCCTGTTCTGCACCAACGGTAGTGTTTACTCTTGTAACATCTGTTTTGCCAAACAAATGAAGTATTTTTACAGCCTCAGTATTTATACATTCAATAGAACGGAGTAATGGTGTTTTTTTGTCCAAGACTTCACCTGTATACGAACAAAATACTGTTGGAATATACAAAGAGGTATCTTTTATAAACGCATAAGATGTAGGGTCCCACGCTGTGTATCCCCTTGCCTCAAATGTTGCCCTTATACCGCCATTTGGGAACGAGGACGCATCAGGTTCGCCTTTTATAAGTTCCTTGCCACTAAACTCCATAATAACCTTGCCATCATCGACTGGGGTTATAAAGCTATCGTGCTTTTCGGCTGTAATGCCTGTCATAGGTTGAAACCAATGTGTATAGTGTGTGCAACCATTTTCGACCGCCCAATCTTTCATAGCAGTTGCGACAACTTTGGCTACATTTATATCAAGTGGCTCGCCGTTTGTCATAGTTCGCCTTAAAGCCTTATATGTTTCATGGGGTAAACGCTCCCTCATCTTTTCATCATTAAAAACCTTAGAGCCGAACATTTTTGGAACATTTATCATTACAAATCTCTCCTTATACCTAAGATAGATAAATTTATGAAACACTTCTCTATCTTACTATACTATTACAGTATAAAGCAATTATTAAAAATTGTCAATAATTTAATATAATTTTTTGTAATCACCAGCCATGATGATAGTTTTCGTTGCACAAAAAATCTACCTTACATTAAGCTGTAAGGTAGATTTTTGTGTTATTTTTGGTTTGATTAAGTTTATTTTTCCTTGAAATATAATTTTGTATCTTTGGATATTTCATCGGCAAGCAACAGTATAGCAAACACATTTGGAATTGCCATAAATGCGTTTAATATATCGCCTATATTCCACATAGTTTGCATATCAACAAAACCGGATATAAATACTACTATTACCCACATAATCTGATATGGCTTAGTTACTTTATCACCAAACAAATATTTAGCACCCTGTATGCCGTATACTGCCCAACCAATTATAGTCGCAAAGGCAAATGCGACCATAGCAACAGTTAAGAAGAAACCGCCTAAGCAAGGTATTCTCTCGAAGCTTAGCAAGGATATTTCGCTTCCGCTTAATATTATATCATCAGGCAAATTACACGCAAGTACAGAACTAACCATAACAACACCTGTCAGCAAACAAAGCACAACTGTATCCCAAAAAACTGCTGATGACGCTATAAGGGAAGTTTTCACTATATCATCACCATCTGTTGACGCTGATATAATTGGAGATGAGCCTATACCTGCCTCGTTTGTGAACAGCCCCTTGGATACACCGACTCTGCAAGCAATAATAAATGTTGAACCTACAAAGCCACCAAAGCCTGCCCTACTTGTAAATGCTGATGTTACTATGAGGTTGATTGCTTGGGATAAGTAATCTTTGTTTAGTATCAATATTACAATAGAGCCGACAACAAAGAACAATGACATAACCGGCACGAGAACCTCGCAAATTTTGGTAATGGAGTTTACTCCGCCAAATATTACAAGTGCTACTAATATTGCTGTAACAGTCGTTGCAAGAACTGAAATTACGGATATCTGACTGTCACCAAAGTTTATTATAAGTTCCCTATTTAAATCAATGGTATCCGTTAATGTTTGGGCTATTGCGTTTGATTGTAATGACGAGCCTATACCAAAGCCTGCTATTGCAGTAAACAGAGCAAAAGCCTTGGCTAAATATTTGGAATTTAATCTCTTTTCAAGTGCGTACATCGCACCTCCTAAATATTCGCCGTTATTTGCCTTAACCCTATACTTTACTCCTATGTATGTTTCCGCATATTTGGTTGCTATTGCCAACACACCGGAAACCCATATCCAAAAAACTGCACCTGCCCCACCGATAGATATTGCGGTGCCTATTCCGAGTATATTTCCTGTTCCTATGGTAGATGCGAGTGAGGTAGCAAGCGTTGAAAACTGCCCCACTCCACCACCGTTATTACTATCCTTTGATACCGATAGTTTAATTGCTAATGGTATTTTCTTTTGAATAAACCTTGTCTTTACCGTCATATATATGTGAGTACCCATAAGTAAAATTAACATTGGGTAACTCCATATCAGTTTAGATAGGTTTTCTAACACATTATCAACTCTCCGTTATACGCATAGCAATAGCAGAAATATCATCATCGTGTGTATTACTTCTACGCTTGAATGCCTCCTCCACTACTGCTTGTGCAAGGTCTTGAGTACCTGAGGTACTCCAATCTTTAATTAAATTTTCTAACCATTTATCATCATTGAAAACTGCACCATCTGAAATCATAACTACAATATCCCCAACTTCGAGCAAAACATCTTCGCTCGCAAAGTTTACACCGTTTAAAATTCCGATTGGTAATGAGGACATATCCTTTCTATATACTTTAGAGTTTCTCTTAAAATAAGTTAGTACAGAGCCTGCCTTCATAATTTTTGCCTTACCTGTAAACAAATCAATACTCAGCAAGTCGAGTGTAGCAAGTGATTCATCTTCGGACTTAATAAGCAAAGCGGAGTTGACAATTTGCAAAGCACAATCATAACCGAGTCCCGCTCTGCAAAGTTTGCTCATAATAGATGTAGTCATATTTGAGTCTACCGCTGCCCTACCGCCTGTACCCATTCCGTCACTCAAAACTGCTACGAAATGCCCTAAACCGTCGTTAAAATACTCTATGCTATCACCACACAACTCCGCATTAGAAGAAGTGTGCTGGCAAGTACCCACATCTACGGCAAACCGTGCCTTTTGGGTAAAAACAAGTCTTATCCTGTCGCCGATATAAGTTATACACGGCTTTTCGAATATTCTGCCACAACTTTGGCAGACTAACCGCAATACATCTGACTGCATAACCTTGCAATCTTTGTTAGCTATAACCTCTATCTCGACATTCATAATGTTTTTGCGTTTAATTGGACAACTACAACTAACAACACTAAGACCTATATTTTTGAGTTCTTGGCATATTCTCAAACTGCTGTCCGTATCGTAGCTGATATATTCATCAAATTCGGTTGATAAATCTTTTAAAATTTGGCTCAAACCCGAAAATTGACCTGCAACTACACTTCTAACCTGTGTAACTCTTTGTTCTGCCTCTTGGCAAGATAAAAATTCTCTGTAACTTTCAGTTATGCTTTCAGCTATTTCCTTTAATTTACAACATCTTTTTGAAAAAGCATTTGACACATCTTCTTCTGTTACACGACCTCTATCTTTTAGTATGTTATCTAATTTGTGCATATCTTCTAATGTGTTTTGTTTACTGTTCCTCCAACAGAAACTCCTGATACCGCAAGTTTTGCAGATTTTTTGGGCTGTTCTGTTATAAACCCATTCTATCTCAGGTCTGTATATTTCACTGAGTCTTTGGGAAACTCCGCTGACACAATCTGTAACATCACCTAAGGCAACGCTTGCTGTATTCATTCTGCTTACTATTGCTTTTTTGAACGCTTGTGCCTTGCCGTCATCAACTTCCGGCAAAAATACTGCCGATACAAAATTACCTATACTTTTTGGTAAAAACATAAATATTATACCGCCGACAAAACTTTCTACTATAATTTTATAAGCCATATCGACTTTATCGGCACTAAATGCCATTATAAAAGAACAAGTAAAAAAAGATAATGTTGTGGATATTTTACCAAAAGGAGCAAATATACCGGAAATGAGTCCGCCCAAACCATAGCACCCGCATATAAAAGCAAATTTTGATGAACTTAGTCCAAACAATACACCAGTAGCAACACCAGATATACTACCACCGCTTACAGAACCGTATTTAGCACAAAGCAATACAATCACTACTGCAAAAATTCTACCGACTGAAATGCCCTCAAATTCAATAGAACCCACTGCTAACAAAATAACACAGGAACTTACTACCAAACATGCCGACTCTTGCCCAGTGAGCGAAGTCAGCGTTCGATTACTTGAAAAAATTATTATACTTTCTTTTAGAAAAAATGCTACTGCACCTGCAAAAATTCCCTCAACAAAGCACATTGACAATGCCGAATTTTGACTTGAACTTACATTTATCAATGCAAAGCCCGTAGACGCAATAGGCAAAAAAGCTATAATCGGTGCAAATAATCTACTTCGGTTTATTCTGACAATATCTTTGAGTAACCATCTGATAGCACAAACAGCAATTACTGTCGCCATATACCTAAAACTGTCAATAGGACCTAAAACGACATAGCCGAATATTGTACCAAATGCCGACATTAGCATATATTTGTACAAAACTGCCGACACAAGCGAAATACCAAACGGCGAAAAATTACCAAGTATTGTACCCTGTGAAACTATTATACCCAAAACAAAATAAATTATCTGCAATAATATTTCCTTTATTATTTTATTTTCTGATTTATCTTTGTATCTAATAGACCCTGAAACATTTTTAACTTCCATATTTAATACTTCCAATATAATTATTTTTATATATTAAGTATAATATTTGTTATTTATAATTTTTGTCATTCTTTGTAAATAACTACAAAATATATAATCACAATTTATCACAATATATTACTATATAAATATTTATTTATAAGAATAAAACACCTTTTGTAGAAAATAATAACACAAGAGGTGATATTATGATTCCTAAAAAAGACTATTCTAAGCAAGTAAAAAAGAGGTCCGAAAACAGCCCTATATTTACTGACTGCATAAAGGCATTCTTAATAGGTGGTTTAATATGTGCGATAGGTCAAGGCTTAACAAATTTGTATAAATCATTTAATATGAGCCTTGAAAATGCAAAGACTTTGACATCTGTTACATTAGTGTTTATCGGTATACTTTTAACTGCGATAGGTATTTACGACAATATAGCAAAGCATGCCGGTGCCGGTACACTTGTACCGATAACTGGGTTTGCAAACTCGGTAGCATCGCCATCGCTTGAATTCAAATCAGAGGGCTATATTACCGGTCTGGGTGTTAAAGCCTTTGTAATTGCAGGTCCTGTAATTGTATACGGCGTAAGTGCAAGCGTAATTTACGGAATAATTTATTATATCTGGACGCTTGTTGGATAAAAATTAACTGCTATTATGAAATTTTCGTAATAGCAGTTTTTTCTGGGTAAGGCGGATAACTTTATTTATTTTAAGACGATACATAACACTATATAATTTAATGCGGTCTGCTGTAAGTAAATATAACTTTTTAAGATTGACATATATTTTAAAGTTTGATATAATGAGCGAAAGTAATTAATTTGTTATGATAAAATTATTTTAAGTTAAAGGTGGATATATTATGATAAGGAAACTAATAAGTCAAATAGAGAATTATAAACCGTATAATGAGCAGGAAATTATGGATAAGGATACAATTCTGTCAATGCTTAAAACATATCCTGATATATTTGACAGGACTAATTTAATTGCACATATAACTGCATCAGGGTGGGTTGTAAATTACGAACACACCAAAGTATTGATGGCATACCATAAAATCTATGACTCATGGGCATGGTTAGGTGGACACGCCGACGGAAACAAAAACCTGCTTGAAGTAGCAATTAAAGAAATTAAAGAGGAAAGCGGTCTTAACGAGGTCAGACCAATTACCGAGGATATATATTCTTTGGAGGTGTTGGTCGTAAGCGGACACGAGAAAAAATCTGCCTATGTACCATCACATTTGCACCTAAATATTACATATATTTTTGAAGCCGATGAAACAGCCCAACTTAAAATTAACGAGGACGAAAATACTGCTGTATCTTGGTTTGAAAAAGAAAAAGCGATACAGATGTCATCTGAACCTTGGTTTAAAGAAAGAATATACCGAAAGCTAAACGACAAACTCGATGATTTATCTAAAAAATAATAATACATAAAAATATTAATAGAATTGTAAATTCACAAAATATGCTTCTGTGTTTGCAATATAGACAAATATTATAGCCAGACAAGACACATTCGTCTTGTCTGGCTATTTTAGTTCATTATTTTATATATTTAGGTTAATTATGCTATACCAAAATTATATATTTTCGAGCAATTTTTCTACTGCTGCAAGTTTAGCACATACGCAGAATATATCCATAGCAGAACCTAATTCATCAATAGTAGGATATGTTGGTGCTATACGGATATTGCTATCGTTAGGGTCAATACCATAAGGATAAGTTGCACCTGCACCTGTCATAACAACACCTGCATCTTTGCACATTGATACAACCTTTTTGGCTGTGCCGTTCATAACATCAATGCTTACAAAATAGCCACCGTTCGGCTTTGTCCATACCGCAAAGTTGTTATCCTTTAAGTTCTCATCTAACTTGCTCAACACAATGTTAAATCTTGGCTCTAAAACCTCTCTGTGCTTCCTCATTTGGGTGCGTATGCCATCAATATCTTTGAAGAATACCATGTGCCTTAGCATATTTAATTTATCATATCCTATAGTTTGCCACTTGTATCTGTCCTTGAATACTTTCATATTTTGGAGCGAACTTGCCATAGCCGCAACACCTGACCCAGGGAAACTAATCTTTGATGTTGAGCAGAAGCAAATCGGCAAATTAATATTACCGGTACTCTTGCATTCATCAATAATATTAAGTAATTTATCAGGTGTATCGGTTAAATCGTGTACGCAGTAAGCGTTATCCCACATTATGCGGAAATCTTTCGCCTTTGGTTTTAAATTGGCGAAACGGCGTACAACCTCATCTGAATATGTTATACCCTGTGGGTTTGAATATTTAGGAACACACCAAATACCCTTGATTGTATCATCTTGTGATACAAGAGATTCTATCATATCCATATCAGGACCATCACTGTTCATAGGAATATTTATCATTTGGAAACCAAAATATTCTGTAACCGCAAAATGTCTGTCATATCCAGGTACAGGACAAAGGAACTTTCTGTCTTGGACCTCGTACCACGCCTTGCAACCTTCCTCGATAGGAGTTGTCATCATACAAGCAATAGTATCAAACATCATATTAAGGCTTGAATTACCGCCGACCATAACCATATCAGGCGTAACTTCGAGTAAATCGGCAAATAATTTTTTGCACTCTGGGATACCATCAAGCAAACCATAGTTTCTGCAATCAAACCCTTGTTCAGTCTGATAAGTTGAAGAACTGCTTAGTATATCAAACATAGCATTTGAAAGGTTGAGTTGCTCTGTGCAAGGCTTGCCCCTTGACATATCGAGCTTTAAATTCATTGCTTTGTACGCTTCGTATTTAGTTAAAAGGGACTCCCTCTCGGCTTGTAATTGTTGCGGAGTCATTTGTTGATAATTCATTTTTGCTACCACCTTAGAAAAAATTGCAAAATTAATTTATATATCTATTATATTTTAATATATTTGTTGGAATATTGCAAGTTTTTTTTGAAATTCTTGCAATTTCTACAAAAGTCACAATTTTTTAACATAATAATCTTTATTTATGTGATATATGTATTTATCAGATTAGACATATACATAATAAAAAATTATGCACCCTGTTTAAAAGAGTGCATAATAAAAATTACTTTGATTTTTAATCAGTAGATTTTTCTTTTGTTGTAATCTCGTATATCTTTACACTTATGTTCTCTGGGAACAGAAGTTTAATCTTGGCAACACCATTGTAATTTGATACATCAAAACTACTAAAACTACTATCAGCTTTGCCTAAATTATGCTCTGCACCGTCTAAATCTATAATGCTGACATCGGCATTACTTATGGTATCCCTGTTTTGCAGGATATTAAACTTTGAGATTTTAGAATTATCAAGCGTATAAACAATATAATCACCTGTTGTTGTCACGCTGTCAGATACAAAAACTGTTGAGATGTTTTTATCTATCATATTGGTTACATCACCCGACAGAGTAGTTTGAATACGGGAATCAGTCGCAGAGACTGTCTTGTTATATTCAATCTCTTGAATACGGATATACGGATTATCAGGACCGTCTTGTGTAATATAAATACGCAAATAACGGGCATTTAGACCATTAGCGTTGAACTTGGCAACTCTATATTCACCGCTCATTATATAATCATTAACTAAGTCATTATTAAATGTATACACATCTGTCCAATTAGCGTTATCTGCTGACAGTTGAATTTTGGCGTAGTATAGTCTAGGTTTGATAACACTATCGGAGAAGTACATACTTACATCATAGATAGGCCCCTCTTGACCTAAATCAAATGTAATAAACTGACCTGTTACCTGACCCTCTGATGTCCAAACATAAGTATCTAACTTACCATCAAATACATTACTCCATGCACCGTCACGCAACGCGGTTTTTGTAAGGTTATTTTCGTACATTGTCGCAGTTGTAGTTGCCTGCTCCTTGTAATTTACGGCAAATTCCCTAATATGTAGCCAATAGTCTTTTTTGCTTGTATTATTTGGATTATTAAAGTTTGTTACCCTAAACCTTACATACATAGCAGTAATATCAAGGTCATTAATCTCTTGTAAATAATTTGATGTAACAGTCTTAATTTCTGTCCATTGTTCGCCATCTAATGAATATTCAATTACACCATCGTGAATTATATCGTGGTCGGTATCGGTTTTGCCCTGCAAAATTCTGATATTATTAACCTGTGTAGGCTTGCCTAAATTAATACCGACATAGTCGCCGACATT
Organism: uncultured Eubacteriales bacterium; assembly: GCA_964653925.1. GTDB lineage: Bacteria > Bacillota > Clostridia > Oscillospirales > Acutalibacteraceae > CAZXCG01. Next base: position 14,920 of record CAZZHP010000014.1, read on the forward strand.
TTGCACCTTGTTAAACAAAGCATAAGTTGTATCATCACCATCAATTACATTAGCACCTTGTAAATCAAGTGAAACATCTGTGCCGTTGACTACACCTATAAATGTTCTTTCGTAAATATCCAGATACGGTGCAAGGAGTGATTTAGCCTCTGTAATTACAGAGTTTACGAAAGGTTGCAACCTCTTTGCTGCTGCCTTTACATAGGTTGAGCTACCACTACCATTTAGATACTGATATTGACCCGAAGTAGAAATTTTAAGCGAGGAATTTGACAAATTCTCCCAAGCGAGATTTATATCCCCTTTTTGAACTGCAAGAATTGTCTCTAATGCTGACCTACCGGCATCTGCTACATCTGCCAGAGCATTGAGCCAAGGCTCTAACTCCGTGAGTAGTAATTCGTTTGTGCAATCTGACTTCATAGTTTGCACCGCTGAGTAAATATCCGAAAACTCCTTAATAAGTGCTAAGGTCTCGGTATCTGCTGTAAGGTCTGCACCTGATAAAACCTTTTGTTTTACACTTGCAAGCGTTTGTGTCAGGTATTCTGACTCTTTGTACGGGGTAACCCTTGATGAACCTGTGCAACTTGAAACATTTTGTGCAATCTTGTAGTACG
>CAZZHP010000015.1:0-15362 GCA_964653925.1 uncultured Eubacteriales bacterium
TATCAATAAGCAAAGTTTTCTTGTTATATACACCGAGTGCTGCCGCAAGGTTGACCGATGTAGTAGTCTTGCCGACACCACCCTTTTGGTTAGCAATGGCTATGACCTTAGCCAAAATAACCATCTCCTTTAATATAATGCTATTTAAGTCATTATAACACATTATTGATTTATTTAAAAGAGTTTTTTAATAAATTTATGCAAAAATTAAAAATATTTTTTTGTTTTGCACCAAAATGTTTCACGGGAAACATCTAAATAAATACTTATAAACGAAAAAGCTATGCAGAATAACTGCATAGCTTCTTCATAAGGGGTTGGATAAGGAAAATGTGTATGAGTAAAAAGGAGTAAGCATAATTTATAGTCAAGATTTAATATTGTTTATTATTTATTAAATCTTACTTAACTTGGTTTGTAAATGTTTCACGTGAAACATTTGTTTAAACTTTGGGTATCTTGACCCTGTATTCGATGTAATTATCGCACTCGGACTTTTCGCTTAGAGCCTCGATACCAGCAATTCGCATGGTGCTAATTGCCCTTTCGATAGAGTTTACAAATATCTTTAAATCTTTTATTAAAATCTTGTGGACTTGCTGTTTCTTTTGCTTTTTTTCTTGTGAGATTAATGACTCAACATATTTTTCGGTGTCTTTGATGCTCATTTCCTCTGTAATGACCTTGCTTAACGCTTGTTTGCGTAAGCCAAAGTCCGGTATTCTGACTAAGCATCTTGCGTGGCGTTCGGATAATTTAGCATTAATTATCCATTCTTGTTCTTCCAAAGTTAATTTGAGCAGTTTTAATTTGTTGGCAATAGTGCATTGTTTTTTGCCCATTTGGGTTGCAACCTGCTCTTGTGTTAACTTATACTTACGCATTAGTTTTGCTATACCACGGGCCTCCTCAAACATAGTCAAGTCAACTCTTTGGAGGTTCTCGATAAGGGCATATAGTGCCGACTCCTCCTCTGTACATTCGTTAAGTATACAAGGGACTTTTTTGAGTCCTGCCGTCATAGCCGCCCTCAGCCGCCGTTCACCTGCTATAAGTTCGTAGCCTGAGTTGTTTATTTTGCGTACGCTCAAAGGCTGTAATATGCCGTTCTTTTGAATTGATTTGGACAAAGAGGTTAACTCGGCATCATCAAAATATAAACGAGGCTGTGCATGATTAGGCTTGATTTGTTTGATAGGTATTTCTACAAATTTATTTTCTGACTTTTCTTTGCTAAAATTTTCTTTATTGAACATAATCATTTTTGTATCACCTCTTTGGTACAAGCCTATTATACACCATCTGCAAGGGGATAATTTGTAAAATTATGAGCAACTTTTTTAAAACTTTTTACTGCAAAATATATTTGTTTGTTGTAAAAAATCGAAAACATCTTGATTTGTTATATTTACATTTTAACTTTTTTGTTAAATAATAAAATAAACTTATTAACAACAGGTCTACTGCTATGTTAATAAGTTTACTATTTAATCTTGTTTATTTTAAATTATAGCGGTTTAGCCTTAATCTTGGCAAACGCCCTTGGGTAAATATCGTTTGTCTTGGCTGTTTTGGCAACTTTGACAATTACTCTGCTCTCACCGCTTGGCAGAACAAAACTATCCGCACCGACAAGTTTTGCCCCTAATTTGCTAAACGCAGTTGATGAATTTTTGACCTCATCTTCACCTTGTTTGCCTTTAAGTGCATAGAAATATCCGCCCGTTTTGACAAACGGCAAGCAGTACTCCGATAAAATGTTGAGTTGTGCTACCGCCCTCGAAACAGCAACATCAAACTTGCTCCTTAATAATATATCGTGTCCGCCGTCCTCTGCCCTTTTGTGAGTCAACACCACATCAAAACCGAGTTTATCATTGACTTCTTTTAGAAAAATCAACCTCTTGTTAAGGCTGTCGAGCAAAGTAACTTTGAGGTCAGGGCGGTAAATCTTCATAACCATACCAGGGAAGCCACCGCCTGTGCCGACATCAATTACACTTGCACCATTGGGAATTTGGGCATATTTAAACAAACAGATACAGTCAACAAAGTGCTTCATAGCTACATCTTTTGGCTCGGTTATCGCAGTTATATTGATTTTTTCGTTCCATTCTATCAGCAAATTATAGTAAATTTCAAATTGTTCAAGTTGCAAATCACTTAATAAAATGTCGGCAGAGTCCGCTGCCTCCTGTAAAATTTCCTTAAAATTCATATAGTACCAACTTCCGTTAGATAAATATTATTTGTGTTGGGCAAGCCAAATAAGCAACACGCTTATATCAGCAGGCGAAACACCCGAAATTCTTGACGCTTGTCCAATATTAAGCGGTTTGAGTTTGGTTAACTTTTCCCTTGCCTCTAACCTTAAACCTATAATCGAGTGGTAGTCGATATTTTCAGGCAATTTTTTATTTTCTAACTTACGCATTTGCTCAATCTGTTGCTTCTGCTTTTGTATATAACCATCGTATTTAATCTCTATTTCAACCTGCTCGATAATATCCTTGTCCAAATTTTGTGGTCGGTTGACATCAACAGTAGCCAGACAATCATAGTCAATTTGTGGCCGTTTGAGCAAGTCTATTAGCCGTACGCCTGTTTCTATCGGAGATGTTTCACGTGAAACAAGTATATCATTTATGCCAGAATTGGGTGAAATCACCGTGTTTTTTAATCTCTTGTATTCAATTTTCTTTTGTTCCCTGCGTTCGAGCAGTTTATCGTACTTTTCTTGCGGAATAAGTCCGAGTTGATAACCGATAGGCATAAGCCTTTCGTCAGCGTTATCCTGCCTTAGCACGAGCCTGTATTCGCTACGGGAGGTCATCATTCGGTAAGGGTCGTTGACTCCCTTTGTAACAAGGTCATCAATCAGCGTGCCGATATATGAACTTGCCCTGTCAAGCACCAAAGGCTCTTTGCCACTGACACGAAGTGCGGCATTTATACCGGCAATTAAACCCTGTGCGGCCGCCTCCTCGTAACCACTGCTACCGTTAAACTGACCCGCACCAAACAGGAACGGCAGTTCCTTAAATTCGAGGGTAGCGTTCATCTGGGTAGGGTCAATGCAGTCATACTCAATAGCATACGCACTACGCATTACAATCGCATTTTCTAAGCCTTTGATAGTATGATAAAATTTAATTTGCACTTCCTCAGGCAAAGATGATGACATTCCCTGCAAGTACATTTCCTCTGTATCTTCACCGCAAGGCTCGATAAATAACTGATGTCTTTCCTTGTCGGCAAAACGCATAATTTTATCTTCGAGGCTTGGGCAATATCTCGGACCGATACCCTCAATTCGCCCTGCATACAAAGGCGAGCGGTGAATATTAGAGGTAATAATCTGCTTGGTATTATCATTAGTCCAGCTTATATGGCAGTCAACTTTGCGTGAATTAAATGTATCTCTGTCGGTGTCATAGGAGAACGGTGCAACATCAACATCACCGCTCTGAACCTCTAAATTACTGAAATCTATCGAACTTTTCAGCACTCTGGCAGGGGTGCCTGTCTTGAACCTACGCAAAGAAATATTAAGTTCCCTTAGGCTTTGTGATAGCATAGTAGCAGGGAAAATTCCATCAGGGCCACTCTCGTAGGATACCTCGCCGACATAAATTCGACCGCCCAAAAAAGTTCCTGTGGCAATAACAACAGCCTTTGCGTAGAACCTTGCGAGCATTCTGGTTTCAAGACACCAACCGCCATCTTCTGTCTGGTATATTTTGGTTATTTCGGCTTGTCTTAACTCCAAATTAGGTTGTAATTCGAGTTTGTGCTTCATTATTGAGGCGTATTTTCTGCGGTCAATTTGGGCTCTTAACGAGTGTACAGCAGGACCTTTGCCCCTGTTGAGCATACGCATTTGCAGACAAGCCTCATCAGCAGTCCTGCCCATCTCGCCGCCAAGTGCATCAATCTCCCTGACCAAATGCCCCTTTGCGGTGCCACCAATTGACGGATTGCACGGGCAGTTGCCGACTGCGTCCATATTTATTGTAAAAACAGCGGTTTTGGAGCCGAGTCGGGCGGCAGCCAAGCCTGCCTCTATACCTGCGTGTCCCGCACCGATAACCGCAACATCAAAATTCCCAGCGTCATAAAACATACCAATTCTCCTTTTGGGGATAATTTAATAAATATTAAATTATTTGCCCACACAGAAATTATGAAATACCTTGTCAATAACTGCGTCCGAGGTCCTCTCGCCTGTCAACTCCAAAAGCGAGTCAATGGCGTCCTCGATAGTAACTGTTACAGCGTCAAAAGTCATACCGATTTGCAACGCAGACAAGCCCTCTTTAACTGATTTGAGTGCATTACTTGCAGAGTTCCGCTGACGCTCGTTGGCAAGTATTGCTTGTGAAGGGTCAAAGTCATTTGTACCGACAATTTTCTCGATAATTTCTGTCAATTCTGTTAAACCTGTGTTATTTTTGGCAGAAATGCTGACAATATTTTTGGCTTTGCTACGGATATAATCAACATCTGCTTTTATTTGTAAATCTGTTTTGTTTATAATTGCTATGCTCGGAGCGTTTTGCAACTCGTCGAGCAACTCTAAATCTTCTTTATCAAGGCTACAACCTGCATCAAAAACAGCAAGCACGAGCCTTGCGGTAGATAACTTTTTGCGGGCAAGTTCAACGCCAATTTTCTCAACTGTGTTGTCAGTGTCCCTTATTCCTGCGGTATCCGAAAGCCTCAAAATAATATTGCCGACCGATATAACTTCCTCGATAACATCACGGGTTGTGCCTGCAATATCGGTAACAATGCTCTTTTCACGGCCAACAAGCAAGTTCATAAGGGTCGATTTGCCGACATTTGGCTTGCCGACAATTACAGTATCTACACCCTCTATAACTGCCTGACCTTTGTCAAAATTCTGCAATAATTCCGTGAGCAGCCGCTCTGCATTAGATAAACCTGTTGTTAATTCATCTGTGCTGACCTCTGCAATATCCTCCTCAGGATAATCTGCCCAAGCGTTAAGATGTGCAGCCAGATTAAGCAAATTATCCTTGATATTGCTTATGCTTCTGTACAAAGCACCATCTTTGAGGTTGAGTGCAGTACGCACTGCTGTGCGACTTTTTGCACTAATTAACTCCATAACTGCTTCTGCTTGGGTCAGGTCGATTTTACCGTTCAGAAATGCCCGTTTGGTAAATTCGCCTGCCTGAGCAGGGGTTGCACCGTTCTCAATAACAGTACGCAAAATTTGTGAGGTCAAAAAAACACCGCCATGACAGGAAATCTCGACAACATCTTCGCCTGTATAACTATGTGGTGCTTTAAAAACAGACAGGACAACTTCATCAATTTTTTCGTTATTATTAAAAATATATCCAAACGCACAAGTATAACCAAGCATTTTGGAGGGCATTTTGTCCCTTACAGGAACAAAAATCTTGTCCGCAATAGTTGTAGCCTTGTCGCCTGATATACGGATTACCGCTATGCCTCCGCTACCCTGTGCCGTACTGATTGCCGCTATTGTAGTTTCTGTGTTCATAGAATGTTCATTTCTTTCGTAAAAATTAGTTTTAATTTTAACAGGAATTACAAAGTTAAAATAAAAAGCGACACAAAGGTTGAGCCAATGTGTCGCTATAAATCAGTCGTTATCTGTGTATGATTTATTATCAATTCGACCGTAAAGTCCTAAACCTTCACCCTCGTTGATTTGTTTTCTTTGAGTATCGGTTGTATTGTTGCGTTTGTTGTTATATCTGTTGTTGCGGTTTTTGTTGTAACCACCACGGTTATTATTGCCGTAACGCCTGTTTTTGTTGTAATCTGATTTGGTGTAGTTAGGGTCAGGGCCAATAATAATATGTCTTTGGATACTTTCGCCCTCGCTCCAAGATATAACCCCACGAACCTTTTGTACAGCGGTATGGATAATTCTTCTTTCGTAAGGATTCATCGGTTCAAGTTCAACTTGCTTGCCGGACTTTTTAACCCTAAATGCCACACTTCTGCCCAAGTTTTCGAGCGTTTTCTCTCTTTTTTCACGATAATCACCGATATTAATAATAATTCTGTTATAATTGCCATCAACATGATTAGCGGCAAGTGTTGTAAGATACTGTACAGCGTCGAGTGTCTCGCCCCTGCGACCGATGAGATGACTTGCCTCATCACCCTCGATAGTTAATGTGATAGTATTATCCTCTACCTCCGAGGTAACTGTTATATCATCTAAACCCATACCCTTGACAATATCCTCGATATATTTTTGGGCAAATTTTGCCGGAGAAATCTCGACAAAAACTCTAACCTTGGCAGGAGAACCGCCAAACAAACCTAATGTCTTCTTTACCGGTTGTTGCAAAACCTCATACTCAACATCGGAAACGCTCAAACCTAACTCTTTGCAACCGTTTTGAACAGCCTCTTCGATTGTTGTTCCATTTGTAAATACTTCTTTAATCAAGAAATAGCACCCTCTTATCTATCCTTAAAAACTGCTGTATTATCACAGTTTTTAGATTTCTTTATTATTAAATTCCTTTAATTTTTAAACTTTTAAACTTTTAAACTTTTAAACTTTTAATTTAATTTAATTTATTTACCACTATTATCTTTTAGCAATTTTGCCCTCGTTTATTTCAAGCAAAGCAATTCGTTGAGCTTCTTGACGGGCGGTTATCATTTGTGCGTTATAGAAACGATTCATAATTAGAGATGTTACAAATGATATAACTGTTGAAACTATCCAATACAAACCAACGGCGGCAGGAATAGTCCACGCAAGATATGCAGTGAAGAACGGCATACCGTAGAGCATAATCAGCATACAGCCTTGTTGTTGCATAGCCGAACCCTGTATCTTGGTCAAAATAACCTGAGATGCAATAGAGGTAACCAAACAGAGAATTGGGATAATAAGCATAAATTTATTATCACTTGTCTTTGGTACTTGTAATAGGTCAAGCCCTAAAAAGTTAAAGCCACTGCTGAAAAATTCTATCTTGCTTATATCATCAGGCGACAAAAGTCCTGTAATAAAGCTTGTGTCCTTTATATTGCTGAAAATTCTGATAAAGTTAATTTCTGAATATGTACCTGAACTTGAAGCCAAACCAGGTATTTGATTAACATAAGCAGTTAAACTGTTTACTGTATCAGAATTAATATGGAGCGTGTTCATAAGCGGATAGCCAACTGAATAGAAGATACTCATAAATATAATAAGAGGTACAAAACTTACAAGGCAACCGCTCATAGGGCTTGCGTTCTCTTTTTCGTATAATTTTTGAATTTCTTCGTTCATTTTTTGCTTATTGTTAGCATATTTTTCTTTGATAGCCTGTTGTTTACCGTTCAAACGCTGGGTAACAGCCATAGATTTTTGTTGTTTGATGGTAGTAGGTATCATAATGATTTTGAAGAACAAGGTAAATAAAATAATTGCTACGCCAAAATTTTTAACAAGTAAAAAGCATGCCCATAGCACATAACCGCATAAACTACCAAAAAAATTGAAAATTCCCATTAAAATAATACCCTTTCTTACAACATAATTTACTTTTGCTTTTTTTCGGGAACAGGGTCATACCCACCCTTTGAGAATGGGTTACATCTTAATATCCTCCATATTGTCATTAATGTACCTTTAAATGCACCAAACCTCTCTATTGCAATTAAGCCGTATTCCGAGCAGGTCGGGCTGTACTTGCACTTGGGCGGTGTATGTGGAGATATGTTTTTTCTGTAAAATTTAATAAGCAAAAGCAAGATTTTTTTCATTCTTTTAATTCCCATTTTTATATTTAATTTTATCCTTAACTTTGTGCAAAATTGTTAATAACTATATTAAATCTTAAATATAAAAATTCAGTTTAAAATATTTGCTTGTTTAAAGTGTTGCCTCATCGCTTGTAGTACATCGGTACTCTTGACATAAGGGGTTTTACTGCGGGCAACAAACACTATATTATAACCTGTTTTAAGTTGCGGTTGTATCTGAGTATAGGCAGCCCTGATTATCCTACGACAACGGCTCCTATTAACTGCACAACCGATTTTTTTGCCGGTAGTTATGCCAATTTGCAGGTTATTATCTCTATTTTTTGTTATATAAGTAACTAACACCGGACTTGCGTAACTCTTACCCCTACGATAAATACGCTGAAAATCTCTGTTCTCTTTTAAAGTTATAATTTTCATAATTAAAATCACCAAGCAAACATTTGCAAAAAATCAAAATGCAAATAAAAGCAGAGCAGATTTTTATATTATTTAATTGTTATAAAATAATTGTTATAAAAACTCTGCCCTACTCAATCGCCGAAAGTTGTAAAAAGCCAAAACTAAAATATTAGTAGCTGAGTCTTTTTCTACCTTTTGCTCTTCTGCGAGCCAAAACTTTGCGACCGTTTCTGTCTGCCATTCTTTTTCTGAAGCCGTGTTCCTTTTTTCTGTGGAGCTTCTTAGGTTGATATGTTCTCAACATCGTTTATAATCCCCCTTTCGAGTTATATAACCTTGCAATTTAAAATTATAACCTAAAAATGCTTTTCAGTCAACATATTTTTGAATTTTTTATTATTTTTCTTTAAATTTTATTAAATTTTACATACTTTTCATAAAGTTTATAAAAAAACATTTGCAATTATCTACATTATTTGATATAATATAATGTGTATATTTATGTTTATATGTAATAAAAATATTTTTCGACAAGTTGCACACAAGCGTGCAACTTTTGGGGCTATTTAGCCTATATATAGAAGGGGTTATATTTAGTGCCTCTCCTTTAAATTAACATTCTGGGGACACCTGATACAACTTGACAGTACCCTATATTACCAATTTGATAATATTTAATACAATACAATCATTCTGCCGTGCGGTCTGGTTTGTTACAAAAGCAATAAATTTTAAGAAAAGAGGTTTTGGTATGGAAGAATTTAATGAAGCGTGGAGTGCCATTTGCGAATATTGCAAGGCAAAGATTACCGATGTCGCATATACAACTTGGATAAGCAAGATTGAGCCACAAGATTTTGACTTTGAAACAGGTAAAATCACATTAAAAATTCTTAACGATTTTCACAGACAGACACTTACAAGGTGTTACCTTAAATTACTAAACGAAGCAGTTGAACAGGTGTTTGGTTTAGGCTTTACAATAGAACTTACTATTCCTGAGGAAGTAAAAAAAGAAAAGCACCCAACCAACAATATTTTGGTAGATGCTAAATATGAATATACATTCGACACATTTATAGTTGGTTCTTCTAACAAATTTGCCCATGCTGCCGCACTTGCTGTTGCGACTAACCCTGCCAAAGCGTACAATCCTTTGTTCTTGTACGGTAACTCGGGACTTGGCAAAACTCACCTTATGCTTGCTATCGGTAACGACCTTAAACAATCAAATCCTGATATTAAGGTGCTTTATGTAAAAGGTGATGATTTTACAAACGAACTTATCGAGTCTATCCAAAATGCTACAACAGCCGAGTTTAGACAAAAATACCGCCAAACTGATGTACTGCTTGTCGATGATGTTCAGTTCATTGGGGGTAAGGAGCGTACCCAAGAGGAATTTTTCCACACCTTTAATGAACTGTTTACCAACAAAAAGCAAATTGTGCTTACATCTGACCGACCACCAAGGGAAATAAAGACTTTGGAGGACAGATTGAGAACCCGTTTTGAGTCGGGACTTATGGCGGATATTCAGCCTCCTGATTTAGAAACACGCATAGCAATTATCAAACGCAAGGCTCAGTTGCTTGAATTTTCTATATCCGATGATGTTTGTGAATATATCGCATCAAACTTAAAAAATAACATCAGACAACTCGAGGGTACTGTTAAACGACTCAAAGCAAGATGTATGCTCAACGGCGACAAACCTACAATCAGTTGTGCTCACGAGATTATCGCTGATATTATTAATACCGAAATTCCACCCGAAATGACTGTTGAAAAAATTATCAACGAGGTTGCCCGTACTTTTGGCGTTGATGCTGATGATATAAGATTTTCTAAAATTCGTAAGGCTAAAATCAGCAAGGCAAGACAAATTGCAATTTACATCACAAGAGTACTGACCTCACTATCTATGGTGGCTATCGGTGAGGAGTTTGGTAACAGACACTATTCTACTATCGTTTATACCGTTCAGCAGATTGAGTCCGATATGGAAAACAGCGGTGATTTAAAAGCACAAATCGACGATATTATTAAAAATATTCGTGATAGATAGTCTATAATTATATAGTAACTTGTCCACAAAATAATAAACATTAACATAACATAGCTTAACATTATGTTAATAACTTTTCTAAATTCTGTCTTTTTATAAAATTATCAACATTTCTCCTTAAAAATTTTTTGAAAGATTACGAGAAATTTTGCCGATAATAACGCAAATTTTTGGACTTTTGCTATATTTCCACACACCCTATTATTACTACTCTAATAATATATCAATTCATTAGAATGTTATGTATTTGGTTGTATTTTGAACGATAAAATAATTTTTCAAAAATATTTGTTACAGAAAGGTATAATATTATGAAATTTACCTGTTTTAGAAGTGATATGTCCAACGCTGTCGGTAATGTTCAAAGGGCAGTTTCTACCAAGACAACCATACCGGCACTTGAAGGTATTTTGATACAAGCTTACGAAGATAAACTCAAATTGTCAGGTTATGACCTCGAAATCGGTATGAGTACAGTCATAGAGGCAGCAGTATCACAAGTGGGTAGTGTTGTAGTGTCTGCAAAACTTTTGCTTGATATTGTTAGGAAATTACCTGAGGAGATAATCGAGTTCTCGGTTGACGAGAGAATGGTTATTTATATCAAGAGCGGTAACGCTGATTATCAAATTGTCGGTATTCCTGCTGATGAATATCCTGAAATGCCTAAGTTTGATACCGAAGATGAGTTAGAAATCAAGGCAAGCACATTTAGGGATATGGTAAGGCAGACAATTTTTGCTGTATCCGAACTCAAAGACACACCTGTTTATACAGGCTCTTATTACGAGATGACCCCTAATCAACTCCGTATTGTAACTATTGACGGGTTCAGAATGGCTGTACGCACCGAGCAAGTTAACTGCGAAAAAGTGCCTCCGTTTATTGTTCCTGCCAAAACTCAAAGGGAAGTTATCAACCTTATAACTAACGAGGAAAGCACTATCAAGTTAAACATAGGCAAAAGGCATATAAGTTTTAACATTGATAATTATTCTGTAATTTCAAGGCTTATCGAGGGAACTTTTATCAATTATCAAAACACAATTCCGCAACAAAAAGAGACAGAGGTTATTATCAAAACCCGCAGATTGCTTGACTCGGTAGAGAGAATGTCGCTTATTACAAGTGATAAAATCAGAATTCCGCTCAAACTTAAATTTACCAAAGACGGTATTTCTTTGACTTGTAGTACTACAATAGGCAAGGCAAACGACTTTATCAGTTGCGATTGCTTTGGAAAAGATGTGCTTGTTGGCTTTAACCACAGATTTTTGATTGACGCACTTAAAAACACCGATTGCGACGAGGTTAGACTTAGCATCAAAGGCCCGTTAGACCCTATGACTATAACACCTGTCAGTGGGGACAGTTTCTTGTTCCTTGTTGTTCCTATGCGAATTTCAGCGGAGTAAATTATGAGAAAAGAAAATATTAAAATAACCGAAGAATACATCAAACTTGACAGTTTGATTAAACTTGCCGGCGGGGTGGAGACAGGCGGACAAGCAAAAGTTGTTATCCAGTCGGGCGAGGTTATGCTTAACGGTGAGGTTTGCACTCAACGAGGTCGCAAAATTAGAACAGGTGATAAGGTTAATTTTGAAGATTTAGAGATTAATGTTTTATAAAATGCCCTGATTTGAGAGTTTTTTGGTTAGATTAAGTAAAATTAAAACTGCGGAAAGGAACATTAACATTGAACATCACAAGTTTAGAATTAAATAATTTCAGGAATTTTAAACACACACAAATAAACCCAAGTGATAATGTTAATGTGATTTACGGAGATAACGCACAGGGCAAGACAAACCTGCTCGAAGCGATTTGGCTGTTTAGCGGTGGACATTCGTTTAGGGGAGCAAGAGAGAGTGAGTTTATCAACTTTGACTCCGAGGTTGCAAGCATAGGTATAAATTTTGTCGCACAAGGGTATGAGCAAACTGCAAATATTAAATATCTAAACGGCAAGAAAGAAATTTCCATAAACAATATTCCTAACAAAAGTTCAATAAATTTGGCTCAAAAACTGTCGGCGGTTGTATTTTCGCCCGAACATTTGACTTTGGTCAAAAACGGCCCTGCCGAAAGGCGAAAATTCATTGATAGTATCATAGCCAGATGTAAGTTAAAATATGCAGTTGTGCTTGCGAAATTTAATAAAATTTTGCAACAACGCAACGCACTGCTGAAAGATACCTACAAACACCCAGAGTTAAAGGAAATACTCAATGTTTGGGATATATCGCTTGTCAGATGCGGTGCAGAGGTAGTACTGCAACGGTTTAAATATATAAAATCACTTGGTGAATTTGCAGGTCAAATACATTTGGGTATATCAAACGGGGCAGAAAATTTGCAACTAGGCTACATATCATCAGTCAAATGTCAAAGTCCAGATAAATTTGATAATAATGCCGATTTTTTAAAAGAATACTCTGATGAATATTTAAAAATTCTGCAAAAAAATATTGAAGAAGATATTAGATACGGCAGCACAAAAATCGGTCCGCACCACGATGATTTGGATATAAAAATAAACTCCGTTACAGCACGCAACTTTGGCTCGCAGGGGCAACAGCGAAGTGTAGTTATATCACTTAAACTTGCCGAGTCAAACTTAATTTATAAATCTTTTGGCGAGCAACCGATAATTATACTTGATGATGTTTTAAGCGAACTTGATAATTACAGGCAAAACTTCCTGATAAACAATATCAAACAAAAGCAGATTTTTATATCCTGTTGTGAGCCGTCAAGTTTAGATTTGATGGAAAAAGGCAAGGTGTTCAGGGTTGTTGGCGGTGAGGTTCTGTGATTTCACCTAAAAATAATCAGTCTGTAAATTAATTAAAAATATCTAAAAAACACGATAAAACGGTGATTTTATGTATTTACATATAGGTCAGGATACGGTAGTCCGTACCGACACAATAGTAGGGGTGTTCGACTTGGAGACTTCTACAATATCCAAGAAAACAAGAGATTTTTTGTCAAAAGCAGAAAAAGAAGGTAATGTTATTACTGTTTCGTATGAGTTGCCACGCTCGTTTATAATTTGCAACGAGAACGGTAGCAACAAAATTTATATAAGTTCCATATCAAGTCATACTTTGATTAAACGGAAGGGAAGGTTATAAAATGACAAAATGTCCGTATTGCGGTGAGAAAATTTCTTACTTTACACTTATGAGCGAAAAAAAGAAGGGCGAGCATTTTTGTGACAAATGCCATAAAGAAGCAAAAATTTGTGTATCAAAAAATATCGTGCTGTTCTACATTTGCACGGTTGTGCTTGCGTTGTTGATTGCTTTATTGCTGATTATCCTAAAATCTTACAACGAAAACATAGTATCGTGCCTGTTTGTGGCAATTCCATTTGTAATTTTTTGGCTTATATCCCCGATTTTTATTATAATTAAACCTTACAAAAAATACAAAGAGTGGGTAGAAAGCAATCAAAAGTGAATTACTTAATAACGCTTGTATAGTTCGTTATAAGGTGGTAAATAATGCATAGCGGGTTAAAATTTATAGATTTTTGTTCAGGAATAGGTGCAGGAAGATTAGGACTGACAAACTTAGGGTTTGAATGTGTTGCATACAGTGAGATAGATGATAACGCTATACAAACTTACACAACACTTTATGGAGACAAAGAATATAACTATGGTGATTTAACAAAAATAGACGCAAGTTTATTACCGGACTTTTCGTTATTAATTGGCGGTTTTCCGTGCCAAACTTTCTCTATTGTCGGTAAAAGAGAGGGTTTTAATGATGAAAGAGGTTTGATTATTTATAGTTTGGTTGAAATAATTAAACAAAAAAACATACCTTACTTTATTTTAGAGAATGTTAAAGGTTTGGTTAGCCATAACGGCGGAAAAACTCTAAAAACAATAAAAAATTTATTAGAAGATGCAGGATACACAGTCTATTGCAAGATATTGAACAGTATAGATTACGGTGTCCCGCAAATGAGAGAACGCATATATTTTGTAGGGATAAAAAATAATATAAAACACAAAGAATTTAAGTGGCCAAAAGCTATAAAAAGTCCGAATTTAGAGGAGTTTTTATGTGATGAAAATTCTGAAATTCTTCCACCTGATGACAAAACATTTAATAAATATTTAAACAACAAATACAACATTGGTAAATTTGATTTAAAAAAAATATTATCAAATAATTATTTGGTATTAGATACAAGGCAGTCAGATTTAAGATTATACGAAAATAAAGTGCCTACTCTGAGGACAGGCAGACATGGTATATTATATGTTAAAAATGGACAATTACACAAAATAAGCGGTTACGAGGGGCTGTTGTTACAAGGGTTCCCAAAAAATATTGCAATTAAGGCAAAAAAAATTAATAACAGCAGGCTTTTATCACAGGCTGGTAACGCTATGACTGTAAATGTTATTACGGCTGTTTGTAAAGAGTTAATAAATTGTGTAAAAGAGGAGCAAGTGATGGTTGATTTAGTTAAGTTAGGTTCTCAAACTGCTAAAAGAGGCTTTCAAAATGAAAAGGATATAGCTAATAAATTTATTAACTGGCAAAATGATTTTGATGCACAACAATGGTTAACAATAATGAATTATAATCTTGAACAAATAGAGTATGTCAAGGCGGTTGTATTAAGTGGTTACAAGGCAGATGTAAATGTTCAAGTTCAAATTAAACTAAAAACTGCGATAGATACCGAAAATTTACAGGTTAAATTAGTTTCAAACAGCAGAGGCTTCAATCAAATTGATAAAAGGTGGTTGTCGGTGTATCGTGACCTATGGAATATTCCCGATGATATTTATAATATTTTGAGGCATTTTACAGGTGAGTTACCTCCGTATATAGATAACCCTACTGATAACAGGCGAATGTTTATAAACGAGATGGCAAAAGCAGACCAAGATAAAATTATCGAGTGGTTTAGCGATAACAAAACTCTAATTTTATCTGATATTATAAAAGGCCGAGGGCAGTTTAGTGCGGAGTGGGTATTGGTGGCTCACAAATCTGATAGTAATGTCCGTTGGGTGCTTAAAAATATAAACGAGGTTTTGCAACATTATTCAAAAGGTGATGTTTGTATATCCAAACGAGGTTCTAT
>CAZZHP010000016.1:0-15333 GCA_964653925.1 uncultured Eubacteriales bacterium
ATTTTTTGGCAAAACGCTCATCATTTAAAAGTCCCAATTCTTCCATTCGGTCAGATACACGCTCTGCCTCCTCAATGGTAAAATCACGGCTGATTTTGTCTTTGAGTTCCTTTTTGGTATAATCACGATATGACAAAAGCCACAATGCCTTTGATTTGGCACGGTTCTCGACAGACTTCTGTATAAGCAAGCGTAAGGTGCAGTCATCAAGTTCTGTACCGACCTTTATGCCGTTCTCCTCAAGCGTTGACCTGTCGAGGCTAACTGCGTACTCGCCATCTATGTACAGTGCGAGTAACGACTTTCGCCTTGCCTCTATTGCGGTAACCTGCATTAATCTTCTACCATAATGTCAAGGCTGTCCTCGACAGTTGAGTTACCGTTGCTTGCAGGTATAGCAACCTCGGTAGCAACAGGCCTTGCGTTTACTTTTTTGGCAGATTTATTTGATTTATCGTTGCCCGAATTTTTGAGAATATCAATATTTTCCATAAGTTTCTTTTCAACCTCGGCTGCAAGTTCCTTATCGTTAGTCAAAAGTTCCCTTACATTATCACGACCTTGTCCAATCCTTCTGTCACCAAAGCTGAACCACGCACCCGACTTGTGAATAATATCAAGTTTAACCGCCATATCTAAGAGTTCGCCCATACGGGAAATGCCCTTGCCATACAAGATGTCAAACTCTGCCTCACGGAAAGGTGGGGCAATTTTATTTTTGACAACCTTTGCACGAGTACGAGTACCGATAATCTCGCCGTTAACTTTGAGCGACTCGACCTTTCTGATTTCAAGTCGGACAGAACTGTAAAACTTTAACGCTCTGCCACCAGGGGTTACCTCTGGGTTGCCGTAGACAACACCGACTTTTTCACGCAACTGGTTAATAAAAATTGCTACGCAGTTTGATTTGGAGATTGCACCGGCAAGTTTACGCAACGCTTGCGACATAAGCCTTGCCTGCAAGCCAACATGGGAGTCACCCATCTCGCCCTCTATCTCTGCCTTTGGAACAAGGGCGGCAACAGAGTCTACAACGATAACATCTATTGCACCGCTACGGATAAGAGCCTCTGCAATTTCGAGTGCGTCCTCGCCTGTGTCAGGCTGGGAAACGAGCAGGGAGTCAACATCTACACCAAGTGCGGCAGCATAAACAGGGTCAAGTGCGTGCTCAACATCAATAAACGCAACATTCCCGCCATTTTTTTGTCCCTCTGCAATACAATGCAGTGAAAGAGTAGTTTTGCCCGATGACTCGGGTCCGTAAATCTCGATAATTCTGCCACGAGGCAAACCGCCGATACCGAGTGCAATATCAAGTGAAAGCGAGCCTGTTGAAACATGGCCGACATTCATAGCGGAGTTTTGTCCCAAACGCATAACTGCACCCTTGCCGAATTGTTTCTCTATCTGTGCAAGTGCAGTGTCAAGTGCCTTTTCCTTATCAAATGCCATTTTTATCTCTCCTTATATATAAATTCATAATTTATAAGTTACAAGATTATTTTAACACATATAGCAACAAAAATCAATAATTTTCTGTCAAAAATTCGAACATATTTTTGATTTTTGTAATAACTATATATGTATATTACTTTTTTATTGCCACTATTGCACGGTCTATATTTGATAAATCTTTGAATGTTTTGATATTTTCAAAGCCATTTTGTAGCATAAGAGTTGACACAAACTCCGATTGCCCCTCGCCGAGTTCAAAGGCAATCATTCCGCCCGATTTTAACTTTGCACTCCAATTTGATATGATACTTCTGTAAAAGACATAGCCGTCCTCCCCACCATCAAGTGCCATAAGCGGCTCGAACTGTACTTCCCTTTGCAAAGTTTTAATATCACCGCTCCTGATATACGGAGGATTAGAAACTATCAAATCAAAGTAGTTATCCTCAAACCTGTCATAATCGTAAAAAATATCACCCTTAAAGGCAGATACCTTGCTATTGTTTAGTTCTATATTCTGGGTAAGATATTCGAAGGCTTTGTCTGACTTTTCGAGTGCGGTAACATCAGCCCTTTTGAACATATTTGCAAGCGTAACCGCTATAATTCCACTACCGGAGCATAGGTCAATTATCCTTATATTATCGGCTTTTTTAGGGTTTAGTGCCGATAGGTAATCAATACACGCAGACACAACAACCTCTGTATCATCACGGGGAATAAGCACGCCCTCGCCAACTGTAAAATCAGCACCCCAAAAACTCCATTTGCCAATTAAATACTGTAACGGAATATTGACCGTCCTCTTGTCGCAAATTTCAAAAATTTTATCGCATACTTCGGCGGGAAGTTCCCTATCGCCGTTTAGGACAATATCACTCCTTGTAATATTACAGACAAATTCCAATATAGCAAGAGCCTCTGATTTATCAAGCCTCTGTATTATTTCCCTGTAAAGTTGATTTACTGTCATTTTTATCCTCTTGCGGTTTTTTATTGCAACTAATTATATCTTCGCCGTTTTCGGGAATAACTGCCATCATAGCCTTGATAGCGACCTCTATCATATCATCATCAGGCTCTTTGGTAGTTATATGCTGTGCCCAAATCCCAGGGGCTGAAATTATCCTTGTAAACTTGTTATTATATCTGCCGCAGATTTTGATAAGCTCGTAGCCAATGCCACAAGTAAGTGGCAACAACAAAAGTTTAAAAACAGGTCTAAGCACAGATATACCAAACGGTGCAACAGGGATAAAAAGTCCGATTACAATGCCGACAACAAGCATAAGCACGATGAAACTTGTCCCGCATCTTGGGTGAAATCTGGTATGCTTTTTGACATTTTCGACAGTTAATTCTTCTTCGCTTTCGTAACAAAAAATTGTCTTATGCTCTGCCCCGTGATACATAAACACACGCTTCATATCATTAAGTTGTGAGCAGAGAATTATATATACTAAGAAAAGGACAATCTTCATTATACCTTCAAAGACTGATTTATAAAAAAGTACATTTGCACTATCACCACGAAATGCCGGTATAAACTTGCTTGATAAATCAAACAGAAATGTAGGCACAAAAAAGAACAACAACAACGCAAACGCAACACCGATTACAGAGGCAAGCACCATAAAGATGTTCATAAGTTTATCACCAAATTTATCGTTGAGCCATTTTTCGAACTTGCTCGGCTCATCAGCAGCTACAAGTTCTGCCTCTATTGCCTTATCGGCGGATAACATAAGTGATTTGTAGCTCAGACGCATAGAGTCAATCAAAGCACCGACTCCTCTTAACAGAGGTAATTTTAAGAATGGCAGTTTCTTGCTAATGCTGTTGACCTGCACATCTTCGGTATAAATCTCATCTTTGCCGACACGCACGGCAACAGTTGTACGCTTTGGCCCACGCATCATAATGCCCTCAATCAAGGCACTGCCACCGATAGATGTTATCTTTCGGACATTTTCTTGTTTTTGCTTTTTCATAATCTAACCTCTTAATAATTCTATAATATCGGATATTATTCTATATCTTGTGTAATAATAGGCAAAGTTATATTTACAGTTGTACCTACATCAATTAGGCTCTCTATATCAAGTTTGCCACGATGCAGAGAAACAATCTCATCAGCAACAGCAAGTCCAATGCCCGAACCCCTGACAGTTTGGTTTGCCTTGTAGAATTTGTCCTTAATGCGTGGCAAGTCCTCCTGTGAAATTCCGCAACCATTGTCGGAAATGCTGATAATTATATTGCCGTTTTCGAGTTTGGTCTGTACAGCCACAACTCCGCCCTCGCCCGTATATTTGAGGGCATTATCAATTACATTTATAAATACTTGACGCAGGCGGTTTTTGTCGCCCATTACCATAACTATATCTTCGGTTTCATCATACAATAAGTGCCTGTTGTCGGATAAGGCTCTATCCCTAAGCATATAAACCGCCTCGGACAATTCGCCGAGTATGTCGGTTTTGTCCATCATAAGCACCATTCTGCCACTTTGCAGTCTTGAAAAATCGAGTAGTTCCTCAACTATACCGGTAAGTCTGGCTGACTCTTTGACTATAACATTCATACCCTTATCAAATGTTTCTTTGTCATCAATACCGCTAAGTTGCATAGTTTCTGCCCAGCCTTTGATAGCAGTGAGCGGAGTCCTAAGTTCGTGCGAAACGCTTGAAATAAAGTCATTTTTCAGCTTTTCGGCAAGTCCGAGTTCGTGTGCCATATAATTTATACTATCGCACAATTCGCCAATTTCGTCATCATTATGCTTATCTATCTTGGCATCAAAATCACCAAGTGCTATCCTTTTGGCAGTAGAGGATAACTCCCGTACAGGATTTACGATAGAGTGTATAAAATAGTTGCCCGAAATATAAACCAGAGTAATCATAAACAGGGCGGCGGTAACAAACGATAGTATGATAACTGATATTCTCTTGTCGGTTTCCTCTAAACTAACAACATATCTGAACGCACCGACATAAGTACCGTTGCTGTTAAAGATTGCCCTTGTAATTGCCAATACATTCTCGCCGGAACTTAACTTGCCTATCCATTTGCCGTAACCGGTAGCAGATTTTTTGGCTATCTCGTAATCAGGCATAGACTGATTATGGTCGGGTGAAAAGCCCGTAGTTGTTATAATTACCCTGTCAATAGAGTTGACAACCATAAGTTCCATAACCTCTTTGTCGGGAAAGTCCTCTACATATTCACGGGCAGTACCCAAAAAGCCGACGGAATTATCAACATATTCGCTTGTAAAAACATTTACAAGTTCGTTACTTCTACCGTTGATAATTTGCTCGACACTATTATAATGCACTGCTCTTACAAAAAAAGATAATGCTATAACTACAACAAGTATTAAACCTGTGATAATACCAAATATATTAAGCATCCATCTCTTGGTAATTCCCTTTATCATATATTATGCTTCCCACTTATAACCTAAGCCCCAAACAGTAACTATATATTTAGGTACTGACGGGTTGTCTTCTATCTTCATTCTTAAACGGCGGATATTTACATCGACAATTTTCTCCTGTCCGATATATGTATCGCCCCAAACATGATTTAAAATATCTGTTCTATCCAAAGCAACATTAGGGTTGGACAGAAAATACTCCATAATCTGAAATTCTACTTGGGTCAAATCAATACTGACACCGTTTTTGAACAGAGTTCTGTTCCTTAAATTGAGTGAAAAAGCACCTGAAACAATAATCTCGTTAAATTCGGAATTATTTTTAGATGCAGTCATAGATACCCTGCGATAGAGTGAATCAACCCTTGCAGTCAGTTCGCTTGGGCTGAACGGCTTGGTAACATAGTCATCGGCACCTATCATAAGTGCAGTAACCTTGTCCATCTCCTGAGTTCTTGCAGAAAGCATAATAATGCCTATATCGCTGTTGCGGTTTCTTAATTCTTTGCAGACCTGCAAACCATCTATGCCGGACATCATTATATCAAGTATTGCCACATCAATATTACCGTTGTTTTCATCGTATTTTTTTAGGGCTTCTTCGCCACTGCTTGCCTCGACAATATCGTAACCTGCCCTTTTTAAATTGATAACCACAAATTCCCTTATTGCGGTTTCATCTTCGCATACAAGAATTTTCTTCATTAATTACACCCCTTGCAATAAATTATTTGATAATATCTAAATAAGATATTGATTTTAACAACTCTGACTTAGTTATGTTGTATCCACTATTTGTACCGATAAGGTATGTTATAATATAATCTGATTTATCCGCTAAAAATTTGTAGGTGCTGTTGTCGTTACCCGCCCAAGACTGTTTATCATAAACTCTGATAGTAAATAACATAGTTGACTTTTGGTTTGTGCCATCGGCAGATAAACTATAAACTGTAAGGGTCTGTTCGGCCTCATCTATTTTGGCGGTAATTTTACCGTAAAGTTTAGATGGTATCTTATAGGCTATATCATATTGCGGATAAATTATATATCTGTATTTTTCGGTATATGTCATACTTTTGGTATTGTAAATATTATATACAACCTCTGTAACAGTCTGTGCCACGCTATCATTCACGATACCGCTAAACGATATAACAGATGTTGTAGGTACTTCTATTATACCGTCATCATCTATGTCAATACTGATAGCACCGTTTTGCCTGTGCATAGATTTATTCTCGCCCAAGGTAGAGTACAGGCTGTTTTCGAGCCTATTTTTTGATTTATTATAGAATATTATTTGCGTGTAATAGTTATTGTCTACACCCTGTCCATCTATAACAGCACCCTTGACACCGTTAGTAATATTACCATAGACAATATTTGCAAACACCGATACGCCCGAATCCATCTCTACGCTTGACTTAATTCTATATCTGCCTGATGATTTGTTATAATCAAGCAATTTGGCACTTGCTTTGACATCATTACTAAACAACGAAAGTAGCAGGATATCATCAACACCGTTGTCCGTAAAATCACCTATTACATAATCTGTGCAGGTTTCTGCTATATCCAAGTTATCAATCTTCGAGCCGTTGTAACTATAAATTGAGATAGAACTTAAATCGGAACTGTAAGTTGTAAAACTGACTATAATCTCTTTGTAGTCATCACCGTCAATATCTGAAAAGGATATTTTGGATATCTCCGGACTTTTTGTTTCAAAATTGCCAATTAACTCCCACTCAGCATTATTTTGACGCATAATCAAAATATGCGTTATGGCATCATCTTGGGTGCGGTAAAAGGCTATTGCGTCATCTTGACCATCATTAGTAATATCATACATAACGATTGCACTGCGATAATTACCGCTTAACGGGTACTTAAATGTATATTTCCCGTTTGCTGTACTATCTATAATTTTTTGTATTCCTGCTCTTTCACCTGTTGCACGGGGTGGTCGCATAAGGTCCGAAGTATTAAAACTAACACCCGAACAACCACTAAACCAAAGACAAGTGAGTATAATTAGACAAATAGCAGAAGCGATTTTTTTCATAATCAAGAACTCCTGTAATTTAATATTTTGTGATTTGACGATTATTTTGCAATTAAAAATTTAATCTTTTTGCCCTCCGCCGAGAACATCTTCTCGTGTTCGGTCATAATATTCTCGGTAAAATCCGAATTATGCAAATCAAAAGTAAGGTAGGTTATCTCAAATCCCGATGATTTAAAATACTCTATGCTGTCGGCGAACAATTCATCATCATCTGTTTTAAACCTGATTTCACCGCCATCGACTAAGAAACTGCGATACATTTTGAGTTTTTTGGGAAAAGTAAGTCTGCGTTTGTTGTGCTTGCCTCTTGGCCACGGGTTGCAAAAATTTATGTAAATACGCTCAATCTTGTCCTCAGGGGCAATAAGCATATCAATTTGCTCGATATTCTGTTCAATAAGCAACAGGTTGTCAATCTCTCGGTCAGAATTTTGAAAGATATTTACTATATTTCTTCTGCCAACACCGAGCATATCGCTCTTAATATCAACTGCCATAAAATTTATATCAGGGTTTAAAAACGCCATTTGCCCTGCAAAGCCACATTTGCCACAACCAAGTTCAAGGTGCAAAGGTTGTCTTTTGGTAAATTGCTCCGCCCATTTGCCACGATAATTACGAGGTTCTTTTACAAAGAAGTCGCAAACGGCAAGTTCCGGCTCTGCCCAAGGTTTTTTTCTAATTCTCATACATTCACCAATTTTCTAAAACATAAAAGTTATAACTATACAATTTATATTATAACAATAATTTAAAATTATTTCAATATATTTACCAAAATATAATTTCATAATCTGCAAGTCTTTTACATATAAATTAACAAACCTGTTAATTTTTTGGGGGTATGTTATGAAAGGTAATGTAGAAGAAAGAGCCGTCGCCTTTGCAAATTATATAATTGAGAACAAGGAAACTGTGCGTGGTACGGCAAAAAAGTTCAACATAAGTAAGTCAACAGTACATAAAGATGTCAGTCAGCGACTGCAAAATATTAATAATTCTCTTTACATCGAAGTTAAAAAGATATTGGATATAAATAAATCTCAGCGTCACATAAGGGGTGGACTTGCAACAAAAAATAAATATCTGTTAAAAAAATTGGCAAAACAAGACTAAACAAAACCGAGTTGTTATTTAGACAACTCGGTTTTCCCTTTCGTACATAGATATGTTTGGCTATTTTGATAAGTAGTAACACAACTCCAACCACAATTTTTGCAGATTGTACCACATGTTGAACACGCAATATAATACCTCATCTCGCTTCCGCATTGATCACAGATGGTTTTTTCATTCATCGTATTTTGCCTCTTTCTCAGTACGAAAACTGCAAATTCTCATCAGGTAATACTAATTGATTTGCATTTAATAATAATATCAAGGTAGACATCGGTAATATCGTTCGTCAAAGCAAACTTGATAGCATTGTCCTCTATGCTTGCTTGAATAATGCTGATTTGTTCCCAAGGAACATCATCAGGGCAAACAAATTGGCTAACACCATTGAAGCAGATGGTTAATGCATCGGTTTCTGCCAAATCCTCGGTGTACCAGTCTTGCATCCAATAGGCAAAATCTACCTGCATCATAACTTTGTCGGAAGTTTTATCAAAGGATATGTCATCAATAAGGCTATCGTGAAAATTATATTTAGCTATGAAATCTTGTTGTGTCATAATATTTATTCTCCCTTCGGTAGTATGTGTGAAGCTTTGCTGTTTTTAGGAACAGGATTACCTTGTGAATCAAGATACATATCTCGTGTGCTCGTGGCATTTGGATTAAGGATGTGATAATGAACTTTACCCTTAAATCCGTTTGCTCCCTGCTCCGGAGTATCATATCTTATTCTCAGACCGGTAGAAGGTTCCTTGTACGTGAATGAACCTATTGCCACTTGCGAAGGATGTGAAATATCTTTCCAACCGCCTGCGACTAAACTGGACCCTGTTTGTGGTAAATCTGATGCAATAGCAATAATATGACCTTTTGTTCCACTATAATTATAGCCCAACGGTTTACTCATCGCACTTCCTCCTCTCAAATGCTTTCGCAGTTTTAGAAGAAAATGCAACGATGTTTATGCCTTGCCTTTTTATCTTTTCAAAGCAGTCATAGTTTGCAGAGCCATAGATAACGATTGTGTGAGGTTGTAGCCTATTAACGAGTTCAGCAAGACCGACTTCAAAACGCTTACGATCTATATGCTTTCCCGGGCTTCCCCCACAAGTACCAATAGCGATAATACTGTTCTTCTCGACACCATCGAAACAATATCGGAAGGACTCAGATGTTCCCCAACGAACGTTGTTGATAACGGGGATGCCATTAACCCCAAGCCAATAACCGAAGGCTCTCATCCTATATGTGTTATAAATTTTGAGCGGTTCAGGGAAATCTTGATAGGTCGAAAAATCCGGCGTGATGGCTCCTTCAAAATGACACAGAACTTTTAGTGCAAAGTTGTAATCGTGCCAAATTCCTCGAGGCCCATCAAACTTATAGTCATCAAGATACCAACATACAAACGCATCGTGCTTAAATTCAAGATCTTTTTTTATGCGATGCTTCTTGTAAATAGCTTTTGCTTCTTCCCACGTGATGACATCGTGGGGTATTTCTTTTGCTGTTGTGGGACAGATAGGAATGTCATTGTCGGTGAATGTTACACCTTTTACCATGAATGCATTCCACACATCTTTACAACCTCGTCTTGGTTTTGTATTATCCATTATACCATATTCCTTTCGTAAATACAATAAAATAAGTGTTAATCATGTGTTTCTCCCTAAAATGGGCATAAAAATGGCAGCATATTACTATGCTGCTTACTGCGAATATTTAATTGTGGTTACGACTAACTGCTGTCAAAATACCTTATTTTCATAATGTCACCTCCCTGATATAAAAAAACGCCAACCGGAATGAACCGAATTAGCGTATAAAAAAAAGACCACCAATCAGGCGGTCTATATTTGGATATACTTATCCAAAAAGTATTATATCACACTTTTTACTAAAAGTCAATGAAAACACTTGAAAATACTTAATTTTTTTGATATAATGTAGTTAAGTAAATGCTCACACCTAAATTACAAACAGCCACACTGAGGAGTTATATGTTATACAATTACGCAGAAGCAATGGCGTTGTACGGATCAGACTATCTGTTAAAGAAAGCCATACAAAAGAAAAAGATATATAAAGTGGATAAAGGCATCTACTCTGACAAGAAAGACGGGTACACCAAATATGAGGTTGCCATCAAAAAGTATCCGGCCTCTTTCCTCGTTCGCGATACCGCGTTATATGTGTTAGGTTTTATTGAACAGGAACCGGATGTAATTCATCTTGGAACGGCAAGAAATGCTTTGAGAATAACTGATAAAACAGTTAAGCAACACTTCTACAGCAATTTTGACAGCGAAAAAATTGAAGGCCATTATGCTGAACATATTCTCTCGAAAAAGAACCTCAAAGTAACAGTGCTGAAGAACGGGAATACCGTTCGCATCTTTAATTTCAAGGCTCTTGTGTATGACTTAATCAGAAACAAGGAGTCCTATTCAGCGGACGAATTGGTGGATATACTGACACGAATCGCCAAATGCAGATACCTAAAAGGATTTGAATATTGGGACTTTGAATCCAACTTAAGACATGAAAAGAAAGACGATTTACTATCGCCGGAAATCGAAGATAAACTCGATGCCATAAGATCTGCTCAGTGGCATTTGGAGTTCTGGGATAATTGGGATTAACGAAAAGTGAATATCAAAGTATGTCATAGCCACCGGCCGTGCCGATGGCTATGACATTTTGATTATTTATGTTCACCTATTAATTTTTCTGCCCACATCATATCGTACCATTTGCCGAATTTGTAACCGCATTTGTGAAAAACACCGACATCGGTGAAGCCCATTTTATGATGGAATTTTATACTGTCATCTGTCAGGTACTCATCATCACTGCTTGGCACTGCAATACAGGCGTTCATATTAAGTATACCACGCAACTTCAACCTATTTTCAAGTTCCGTATAGAGAATTTTGCCTATCCCCATTCCCCTGCAATCTTTCTTTAAATAAATTGTTGTTTCTGCCGAATAATCGTAGGCTCGCCTACCTTTGAATGTACTTGCGTAAGCATAACCGACAATTTGACCGTCGACAGTTGCCTTGATATACGGATACTTGGCACTAATTTGCTCTATTCTGCTCCTAAACTCTGACTCGTTTGGTACATCATATTCAAATGAAATTGCCGTATCGGTAACATAAGGGGCATATATTTGCAACAACTCTGCCGTATCTGCCGTTGTTACATCTGATATTAAAACATTCTTCATATTATCCTCTGCCTTATTTGAATGATTCTATCGCCTGAGCAATAGTCATATCCCCTGCTTTTTCGCCGTATCTATCAACCTGAATTTTGTTCTTGTCACCGTGTGTTAAGCAACCCGCACCACCGACACAGCCACCGACACAAGCCATACCCTCGATAAAATTGACATTAAGCATATTTTTATCTTTTTTCAGAAGTGCCTTTTTGCACTCCTCTATACCGTTACAGGAATGAGATTTAAGTATAAAGTCCTCATACCCTTGTTCCCATAAGCCTTCGGCAACTGCATCAACAAGTCCACCGCAACGGGCAAAAATCCTGCCATAATATGATGACGCATGCTCGATAGTACTCTCCTCTAACTTTGTTATATCTATATCTCTGCTGTCAAATAACGCTTGTAATTCCTCAAAAGTTATTGCAACATCTACATAAGGTTTAACCGTTTCAAGTTTAACCTCAGCCTTCTTGGCGGTGCAAGGACCGATAAAGATTATTTTGACATTATCTTTATCCGCACTTTTCTCTTTGATATATTTTGCAATCATAGCCATTGGTGACAGGTTGTGCGATACATACGGCACTATATTCGGGAAGTTGAGTTTTACATATTTTACAAACGCCGGACAACAAGAACTTGTCAAAAAGCCCTTTTCGGCTAATTCTTTGGACTCTGCCTGTGCAACCATATCAGCACCGAGTGCTGCCTCGACAATATCAGTAAAGCCAAGTTTTTTGAGCCCTGTAATAACCTGACCTAATTTGGCAAAGGTAAACTGGCTCGAAATTGCCGGTGCAATAAGTGCGTAAACCTTTGTGTTATTCTTGGCACTTTCTTTTAAAATCTTTATGGCATCAAGTATAAATGACTTATCCATAATTGCACCAAACGGGCATTGATATACACACGCACCGCAACCGATACATTTGTTATTATCAATATATGCACAGTTATTTTCACTTATGGATATTGCCTTGATTTTGCACGCACTCTGGCAAGGCCTCTTGCGATGGATAATCGCAGTAAACGGACAAACAGTCGCACATTTGCCACATTCGACGCATTTAGATTTATCAATATGGGCAACATAAGTGTTATCAAATGTTATAGCGTTGACCTTGCAGGCGTCCTCACAACTATGAGCAAGGCAACCGCGGCAAGATTCTGTAACCTCGTAGCCTGATGCCGGACATTCATCACAAGCAATATCTATTACCTCAATAATATTCGGGTTATCCTTGTTACCACCCATAGCAAGTTTAATTCTTTCGGCTAATATTGCTCTCTCTTTGTAAATACAGCAACGCATCGTGGGGGTCTTGCCAGATACAATCTTATGTGGAATATTCATCACATTATCAAGCAGACTGTCATTCCATTCGCAACGGGCAACCTCTCGCAGGACCTTATACTTTAAATGTTGAACCTTGGTGTCAAATTTAAACATACAAATCACCTACTTATAAATTTGTTTATTAAATTATAACACAAAAAAATTTTGCGTACAAGTCATTATTTACATTATTTTTTAAAAAATAACAGCCTTAAAAATCGCAAAAATAGTAGATTATTATTTTATTTTATGTTATACTATAAATAAATATTAAATGATTGATTTAAGGAATGATTTTTGATGCCTTTTAAAATAAATCTGGGTAGTTGGGGGTCAATTTTTGCAGTACCTTCACAAGTTGTTGATAACGACATTAAACTTGCAAGTGCCTATCAATTAAAAGTCCTCCTGTATCTGCTCAGGCATAGCGGAGAGGAACTGACCTACGAGCAGATTGGCAACGAACTATCTATACACAGTGCCGATGTCAAAGATTCTGTATTGTTCTGGGTGCAGAGGGGTTTGATTGCTGAGGGCGAAACAGAGTTCTTGCCTGCCCAAACCTCTACTGACAACACACATATAAAGCAAGCCGTAACCGTAACACCACAGGCAACACAAACTGACACCGAAAAAACAGTTGTTAGGAACTTGCCGTTGACCCGCCCGTCAAGGCCAAGCATACAGTTTGTATCGCAACGGTTAAGTGAAAATGCCAACCTGTCATATTTGATGAACGAAATTCAGTCTGCCTTGCAAAAGCCCCTTTCGAGCGGTGATATCTGCACAATATATATGCTGTATGATACCTACGGGTTACCACCCGAAATTATACTGATGCTCGTACAACATTGTGTTAGTATGGACAAAAGGAATATGAGCTTTATCGAGAAAGAGGGCATTGTCTGGTCAAACGAGGGCGTAGTTACAATAGAACAAGCCGAAGTCAAGATAACCGAACTCAAAAACAGATATTCTGCGTGGGGCATTGTAGCCACTACATTTGGCATAAAAAATGCCGGTTCACCGACAAAGGCACAACTTGATTTTGCTAACTGCTGGCTATATGAGTGGAATTTTAGCACTGATATGCTCAGAGAAGCCTACGAGCGTTGTGTAAATCAAAAATCAATTTGCGACCTTAAATATATAAACGGTATTCTTAAACGATGGAACGCAAACGGTATACATACATTAGCGGACCTGCAAAATGACTCCCAAAAAGCAAAAGGCAAACCGTATAGTTCAAATAAGGGCAAGGGTAAAAATTTTGAAAACAACTCGTTTAATGTCGATGACCTTGACAATACAAGCCTTTTTGACCATTGATTATTTAATAATTTAGGAGGAAATTATGGGATATAGTAAAGGTGTTTATCAAAAAGCACGAAAAATTATTGATGAGCGACACTCCAAGGCCGAGCAAACTGCACTTGACCACCAACGAGAGATATACTCCAAATTTGCTCGGGCAGAACAAATACGACACGAACTTGCCTCCCACGGCATTAAATCGGCAAGGGCAGTTCTATCGGGACAGAATGTAACAGAGCAACTTAACGCACTCAAAGAAATATCCCTTGAATTAAGTGCGGAATTAACATCTATCCTAACACAGAACGGCTACCCTGCAAATTACCTTGAACCTGATTACATCTGCCATAAATGTCAGGATAAGGGTATGTACGAGGATATAGACAACAATGCAACCTTGCTCTGCGATTGCTACCTAAAACTTATCACGCAAATTGCCTGTGAGGAACTTAACAAAACATCGCCATTATCGTTATCTACATTTGACTCGTTTGACCTAAACTATTACTCAAAAGATGCCAAAAACGATAACGGAATATCAAACTATACACAGATGAGCAGGATATACAATTACTGCAAGGAGTACGCAAATAATTTCAACCTTGACTCTGCTAATTTATTCTTGACAGGCAATACAGGCCTTGGCAAAACTCATCTGAGCCTTGCGATAGCCAATGTCGCTATTTTGAAGGGTTACGGTGTTATTTACAGCTCCGCTCCTACCCTGCTTAACGAACTTGAAAAGTCACATTTTTCTTACGAATATAGCAAAGAAGAAGAAATTGTCGGGGCATTGTACGACTGCGACCTGCTTATTATTGATGACTTGGGAACGGAATTTGCCTCCGGATATAACAAAACCTCCCTATACAATATATTTAACAACCGTCTCTTAAAGCGAAAACCGACCGTAATAAACACAAATTTATCATTTAGAGAGTTGCAGGAGTTATACTCACCACGGTTTGTATCACGGCTTGCAGGTGAATTTATCAAACTTGACTTTGTCGGTAATGACATCAGAATTGCTTTACGCAACAAGAAGTTTTACAGATAATTTAATAATAAATTTATATAAAAAATTAAAGGAAACATATTGCTGTTTCCTTTAATTTAAGTACCTATATTAGTGTTTTATTTTATTTAGTATTATTTTAAGTTAATTAATTATTTAATTAAGAATGTTTTTATGTCTTGTAGAAAATCATCAGGGATATTATCCTCTTCCACTTCAAGTAGGATAGGTTCGGACATATCAACCGAGATTACGCCCATAATTGAATGTGCATCTATCTTGTAGTGATTACTATACAGAAAAATTTTTAAATCATTATACTTGCCCATTACATTAACAAAGTTCT
>CAZZHP010000017.1:0-14598 GCA_964653925.1 uncultured Eubacteriales bacterium
TATATTTGCCGTTTTGCTCGACAAATTCAACCGCCAAATGCGGATAGATACAAAGAATTATCATATCCACTTTGGCTAAATCTCTGCCTGTGCCTATCTCATCAATAGCACCGATATTAAGTGCGTTGTCCAGAACCTCTGCGTTTGTATCTATGCCTATGACATAATGGTTTGTGTATTCCTTGATTGCCTTGGCATAACTGCCACCGATTATACCCAAACCGACTATTGCAATTTTCATAATTATTCCTCTGTTTTACCTGTTTATTTTTGTGCTTGGAGTTGTCGATTAGCAGACAACATTTGTAGGGTTGCCCTCAATAAATGCCTTTAAATTGCCATAAACTATATTGATAAGCCTAATTCGTGTTTCGTAAGGAGCCCACGCAATATGCGGTGTTATCAGGCAGTTTTGGGCGTCCATAAGTTTGCAGTTTTGAGTCATTGGCTCGTATTCAAGCACATCAATGCCGGCACCGGATAGTTTGCCGTTTCCGAGTGCATTTACCAAATCTTCCTCGACCAGAACTCCGCCCCGTGCCGTATTGATAAAGAACGCTCCATCTTTCATTTTATCAAAAGCCTGTTTGTTAAACATATACTTTGAGTCCTTGTTAAGCGGACAATGCACTGTAACTATGTCGGAATTTTGGAGCAGTTCATCAAACGATACAAACTTGCCGTAGACAGTCTTTTGTTCCGTGCGTGAACTAATCAAAATATTCATATTAAATGCGTTGGCAATTCGCTCAACTGCCTTGCCGATACTGCCGTAGCCAACTATACCAATGGTCTTACCGCTCAACTCATTAAGCGGAAAAACAAACGGAGAAAAAGTAGGACTCGAAAGCCAACCGCCATTCTGTACAAAGGTATTGTATTTAGCCACCTTGTTGTAATGCTCCAATATAAACGCAAAGGTCTGCTGTGCAACAGAATTTGTAGAATACGAGCCTGCGTTGCAGACTGTTATCCCTCTGCTCTTGCAGTAATCAATATCAATATTATTGTAG
Source organism: uncultured Eubacteriales bacterium (assembly GCA_964653925.1). GTDB lineage: Bacteria > Bacillota > Clostridia > Oscillospirales > Acutalibacteraceae > CAZXCG01. Next base: position 1,014 of record CAZZHP010000017.1, read on the forward strand.
CCTGTCGCAAAAAGTCCGATATATTTGAGTTTTTTTGCCTTAGATAATACTTCCTCGTTAAGCAGGGTCTTGTTGCATATAACGGCATCTGCGTTTTTAATTCTACCGACAAGTTCCGAACTATCTGTAAGGTTATATACAGTAACCTCACCGAGTTCGTTTAAAATATCAAGTGAAATATCGCCGTTTGTAACTGTTTGTGCATCTGTAATTACAATATTCATTCTTTACCTCTTTTACCTTATAGATACCTTATATTGTCATTTTTGCCGTTGTTTATGACAAATTCAACATTCACAAATTTTTGTGTCAATAACTCCTTTATAGTCGGCAGTACAACTGCCTCTGACTTAAAATGCCCTACATCAACTACGCAAATATCATTTTGCACCGCAAAGAGCAGTTCGTGGTGCTTAATCTCGCCTGTTACAAAGGCTGTTACATTATTTTGGTAAGCGTTAAAGATATTGCAACCGCCCGCACCGCTTGATACGGCAACCTTTGTTATATTTCGGGTACTGTTTGTAAACCTTACCCCCTCGCAGGCAAGGGCTGTCTTGACCTTGTGGGCAAAATTGTGCGGTGTAATGCTGTCAATATCCCCATAAGCAATTAAGTTTTCTTTATCAAGCATAACATTTTGCAGTCCGCAAGCATTCGCAAGGCAAACATTTACGCCGTATTTGTCCGCACCGTCAAGGTTGGTGTGCATACAAACCGCACTTATATTATATCTTGCAAGCAGGTACGGCACATCATTACTGTTCAATGCCTTAATAGGATTAAATATTACAGGGTGATGGCTTATAATCAATTCCGCACCGATATTATGGGCATAATCTACAACCTCGTCGGTAATATCAAGTGCAAGCACCGCCTTGCGGACTGTCGCACCGCCACCGCCGACAAGCAACCCGCAGTTATCAAAGTTCATAGCCGTTTGCAGCGGAGCAATATCGCACAAAAAATCTAAAATCTGACCTACTGTTACCATAGTTTATCCCCTTGTATCCTAAAATATTATCAAACAATATTAACTAAAATTATTCCCCTGCCTGATAATACAACAAGCAGGGGAAGTATTTTATATAGATAAATTATTTACCATTTACAATCTTCATAATATCAAAGAAGTCGCCCTCTGTATTGGACTTGCCCTTTGAATCTCTTGAAGAACCTTTTGATGAGTTTGAGTTGTCACCATTACCGTCAAAACCTGTTGCAATAACAGTAACTGTAATCTCGTCATCACGCTCCTCGTTATAAGTGTACCCCCAAATGATTGTAGCATCAGGAGAAGCCTTGTCAGAGATAAGGTCTGCTGCATCACAAATCTCGTCAAGAGTAACATCTGGGCTAACTGTAAAGTTAATAAGCACACCGCTTGCACCATCTATTGTGCTTTCGAGTAATGGACTTGTGATAGCCTCAGTAGCAGCATCAATAGCCTTATCCTTACCGCTTGCACTACCAACGCCCATGTGAGCCTTGCCTGAATCTTTCATTACAGTTGTAACATCAGCAAAGTCAACATTCATAATACCAACATTGAGAATAAGGTCTGTGATAGACTTAACACCTTGACACAAAACTTCATCAGAAATCATAAATGCGTTAGCAAGTGTAATAGGTGTTTCGGATATACTCCTTAAACGCTCGTTAGGAACAACGATAAGTGCGTCAACATGTTGAGCAAGTTCCTCTATACCTTGCTCAGCCTGAGTCATCTTGCGTTTACCCTCAAATTTGAAAGGTTTTGTAACGATACCAACTGTGAGAATATCCATCTCTTTTGCGATTTTAGCAACGATTGGAGCAGCACCTGTACCTGTACCGCCACCCATACCGGTAGCAACAAATACCATTTGTGTATTTTCCAAAGCTGACTCGATTTCGGTCATACTCTCCTCTGCTGATTTTTTACCAACCTCTGGGTTAGCACCGGCACCACGACCGCTTGTAAGTTTTTTACCAATTTGAATTGTTTTGTGTGCAGATGACTTGCCCAAAGAAGCAACATCAGTATTAACTGCGATAAACTCAACATTTTGGATACCCTTTTTAACCATAGTGTTAATGGCATTACCGCCACCGCCACCTACACCAAATACTTTTACATTGACAACAGGTGTATTATCTTGGGCTTGTTCTCTCTCTACATCAAATCTCATTTTATGTCCTCCTTAAATTTTATACTTAATTTTAATTTTTGCGTTAAATAAATGCATAAAAATAGATATAACTCTTTTATTATATAAGTTTATCATACTTGAAAAAATTTTTCAATATTTTTTTATCATTTTTTTAGAAAAAATATAAATTTTTTTAATAATTACCCGTTTTAGTGCGTTTTTGACCTAATTTACGATTAATTGCCGGTGCTAATGCTGTCACTTTGGCTTGTATCTTCTGTATTTTGTGTTGGGTCGGAGTTGTCAGTATTAGTTGTTTGGTCGGTTGTCGGAGATATGTTCGAGATTAGCCCGTAGACTTCTTCCTCATTAAAGTAAGATTTTTTAGTTTGTTTGCAAACAGACACATCAAGCCTGCCCATAATAGTCCCGCTGTCGTTGGTATCTATCTTTTCTTCCATAATAGTTATAGCCGTCCTTAACTTGTAGTTTATATCCTCAGGCATACCTATTACGATATTTATTCTGTTGTCATAAATGAGTTGTATGTTGGCGAGATTTTTAATATCTATAATTGAAACATACTCTGTCAGGTGTAGTTTTTCGAGTTCTGCCTTTATTGTGTTAAGTATATCAAAACTGTCCTCTGTCTCGATATAATCACCAACCTTTATACCGTCTTGGGTGTTGCATACAATGGTAATTATGCCCTCTTTCTTCTCGGTAAGTGTTTCAAGCACTCTGCCCTCTTTGCTCATAGCTAAATAACGGTTTTTGTTGTAAACTTGGTAGTCAATCTCGGCATCGGTAACATCAATAACTATTGTTTCCGGTATAGAAAATCTAACATCTACATTATAAACATAAGGCAGATTTTGCTTAATATTTGCCTCCGCCTCTGCCTTATCGGACAGAAAGATATTCTCGCCGAGTTCTATTGTGCATAAGTCTAAAATCTGGCTGTGGGTGTATCGGGTATTGCCCACTACCTTGATTTTTTGTGTTTTGAACCAAACAGTCAATGATAAATAAATGCCTATTCCAAACACAACTGCCACACACAAAATAGATATAATTGTCCTGATTGCCTTTATATATTTATGGGAGTGTACCCTAATTGGCTTATTTTTTTTTGGTTTAATGCTTTTGTTTGGTTTCGACTTTTGTGCAGTTTGGGGTACCCTTGATTTTCTAACACTATAATTATTAGGGTTAACGCCTGCGTTATCTTTGCCACCCATATTTTGGGTAGTTTCCACCCTATTGGTACGGACACTGTTTCTATTAAATTTTTGGGGTTGCCGTGCCGAATTTTGTACTGTTCTTTTTCGTTTTCTAACATTTTTGTTTTTTCTTGTAACAGCGTTGGCATTTCGGTTTGCCCTGCTATCAGTCTGTTTTTGACCGCTTGCTTGTTGAGTTGATTTTGTATTATCCGCAAAGTTAGCAAAATTATATCTATCGTTTTTGTAACCGTAATAGAATTTTTCTTCGTTTTTTTGTTTCCTATCCAAAATTTACAACTCCTTTTTTGTTATTTTTGACTTCTTTTCTTTAACTTCTATATATATCTGCACCTAAGTTACTAAGTGTTTCTTCCAAATTTTCGTACCCTCTGTCAAGGTAATTTATGCCGTTTATCTCGGTTTGCCCCTGTGCATTGAGTCCTGCAACCACCAACGCAGCCGCACCACGCAGGTCAAACGCATCTACACTTGCACCCGATAGACTTTCAACTCCATCTACTATTGCCACTCTGCCCTCGACATTTATGTTTGCACCCATACGGAACAACTCGCCGACATGCTTGTATCTGCTCTCAAATATATTTTCAACAAATAAACTGTTGCCCTTGGCTACTGTCATAGCCGACATCAAGACTGCTTGGCTGTCAGTCGGAAAGCCAGGGTAAGCAGAGGTCCTGACAAGTTTGATTGCATTTAACTTGCTTGGAGCGGAAATATCCATAACTCCGTCTTTAAAATTAATATTACAGCCTGCCTCCTCAAACAGAGGTGTAACAGAAGCAATATGGCTCTGAATAACACCGCTAACACTAATATGTGAACCTGTTACGGCAGCGGCAGACATAAGAGTTGCACACACAATGCGGTCAGGGATAACAGTATGAGCTGTACCGTTTAGTTTATCGACACCGTCAATTACGATAGTACCCTCGCCTGCACCGTAAATTTTAGCACCGCATTTGTTCAAAAACTCAGCCAAGTCTACTATCTCGGGTTCCCGTGCGGCATTGGTAATAACTGTTGTACCCTTCGCCCTTACGGCAGCCAGAATGATATTCTCTGTTGCACCGACACTCGGTAAAGATAACGAAATTTTTGCACCGTTTATTCCGTTAGGGGTGGTACAGATAATCTCGCCGTGCCTTTCGATAATTTTGACACCCATCTTTGACAATGCCCCAAGATGCAGGTCGATAGGTCGAGGGCCTAACTCGCACCCACCAGGCAAAAATAACTTTGCCTCGCCAAACCTTGACAATAACGCACCCAAAAATATTATTGAGCCACGCATCTCCCTCATAAAATCTTCGGGAATATCATAATTGGTACAACCGTTACAATTAACTACAATAGTGTGGTAATGCCTGCTGACAGTAGCACCTATGTAACGCAATATCTTAACACAAGCATCAACATCTGTAATATTAGGGCAGTTGTGTATCAGGCTCTCCCCGCTACAAATTATAGTACCTGCCAACAAGGGTATGACACTATTCTTTGCACCCTGTAACTCTACATTACCAACGAGTTTCCTGCCACCGTTTACGACTAACTTTGACGACATATTAAACACCCCTCATAAATAAATATCGCCTTATTATATGATGTTTCGGGTGTTTTGTTAATGATTATTATTTGATTATCTATCAAAGTGTTATTTTGCCTGCTCCATAATAATCGCATAAATTCGCTCTCTGGCATCAATTATTGCACTTTTGCGAGCGTTCTTGCTGTACAAATCAAGTTTTGATTTATCGTTGACAAGTTTATCCACAAGGCTCATAAGTGATTGTTCTGATAAATCTTTCTCCTCCAAAATCTCGGCCGCACCAGCATTAACAAGTGCCATAGCGTTGTGATATTGATGATTTTCGGCAACATTCGGCGACGGGATAAGTATTGCTGGTTTGCCTGTTGCCTGAATTTCGCTGATTGTAATAGCCCCTGCCCTACAAATAACCAAGTCCGCAGCCGCAAGGCACATATCCATATTGTTAATAAATTTTCTTACATCAAGATTATCGCATTTGTCAATGTCTGTACCCTTTTTGCCGACAAGTTCGACAAACCATTTGCCGTATTGACCGTAAGCGTGTATATGCTGATACCTGCCATCTTTACCGCTTCGGGCAACAAGCCCTGCCATAGCCTCGTTAATCGCCCTTGCACCCAGACTCCCACCAAACGACAGGATAACAGGACGGCTGTCAAGCCCCAAGGTGTTTTTGGCAACTGATTTTTGTGCGGCAAACACCTCGCCGCGAATCGGATTACCCGTAACCTCTATTCTTTTTGCGTTTGGAATATAAGCCTGTGCGTCTGCAATAGCAAGCATAACAACATCAACATCTTTTGAGAGCATCTTGGTAGTTACGCCGGCAAACGCATTTTGCTCGTGGATAAGTGTCCTGATACCGAGTTTGTTGGCAGCCTTGACAACAGGACCGCTGACATATCCGCCCGTGCCTATACACACATCGGGAGCAAACTCCCTGATAATCTTCTTGGCATCTGTTATAGCCTTAACCGCCTTAAAGACAGTTGTAGCATTATCAAGCATAGCTTTTGGAGTCATCTTACGGTTAAAGCCGTTAATCTGTATATCTTTAAAATGATAGCCTGCCCTACGGACAAGTTTCTCCTCCATAGAATTTTTATTGCCTATAAACATTATTTGTGCATCAGGCTGTTGCTCCCTGATGTAACTTGCAATAGCAAGTGCAGGGTTAATATGGCCTGCTGTGCCACCGCCTGCAAAAACGACCTTCATAAGCCTTGCTCCCTTCTATAACATATAAGGAATTTACTATAATAATTTGCTCAATAAAATCAGAGTTTCTCTATCCTTGATGTCCTTGATATAGACATTACTATGCCCATCTCCGCCATAAGCATAATGAGCGAACTACCGCCAGAACTGAAAAACGGCAAACTGATACCTGTGTTTGGCATTAAATCGGTAATAACGAGCATATTAAGAATAACTTGTATTGCAATCTGGAACATAATTCCACAACCGAGCAAAGTTCCAAACCGTGTTGTAGATGATTTGGCAATATTCACCCCACGGTATATCAAAATTGCAAACAGCAACAGTATAACCAACGCCCCGATAAAGCCGAGTTCCTCGCATACAATAGCAAATATAAAGTCATTTTGCGGTTCTGACAAGAATAAATATTTTTGCCTTGACTGACCAAAGCCGAGTCCTGTAAGTCCACCCGAACCGATAGCGTACATCGAGTTACGGGTTTGTCGGGTATCCTCGTACAAATCTGTACCATATTCGGCAGTAAGTGCCTGACCCCAGCCGTTCATACGATCCATAACATAACCGAGTTTACCTGACAAATACAGTACTGTAACAGCAATTACAACCAAGCCACCGACTATTGCTATCCATTTGAAACTAAGCCCATCTAAACAGGCCATTACAATTATGAGCATAAATATAATTGCAATAGCAGAATAGTGCGGTTCTAAATATAACAGTATTGCCGTTGCCACAAATATAGGGACAGCCGTCCATATAATCTTTTTATCATTACCGTAATATTTGCTACCGATATAAGCCATAAACAATATTGTAGCAAATTTGGATATCTCGGACGCTTGCAGGTTAAAGCCCAAGTCGATAGAGCGAATAACCTCGTGTTTAGCAACTGCCATAACGCCGACTATGGTAAGCAGTACAAACGATATAGTCAGCACAATGTACGCAGCCCTTTTACTTGCAAGTTTATTGTAGTCAAACAGTCCCATAAAAATCATTATCGCAAAGCCAAATATAGCAAATCTGAGTTGCTTTAAAACTAAATATGTACTATCGTTTGACTCGTAGTAGGATATTGGGTAACTTGCCGAATACAACATCAAAAGTCCGACAACAACCAAAATCGCAACTAAGATAAAAAAGGTCCAGTCAATTCCACGACCGATACTAAACCACTTGCCAAAAAATTTGTTAGAAGTAAACTTTGACAATACGGATTGTTTTGCTCCGCTTTTTGTTTTTTTATTCATAATTTCACCAACTAATGATTATTAAGCAGTCTGATTTACCTGTATTATATGCCAAAATAGACAAGTGCAACTGCGACTGCACCCGACAAAACCGTAACCAAACTAAATACTAATACTATCTTCTTTTCGCTCCAACCACATAATTCATAATGATGATGGATAGGACTCATCTTGAATAACCTTTTGCCGTGGGTCAACTTAAAATAAGACACCTGCAACACTACCGAAATCATATCCCAATAATAAGCAATACCAACAAGCACAAGCAATACAGGCATTCTGGTAGCAAAGGCTATTGCACACATTACACCACCCAAGAAAAGTGAGCCTGTGTCGCCCATAAAGACCTTAGCAGGGTTAAAGTTCCATACCAAGAACCCAAGGCAAGCACCCGCCAGAGCGGCACACTCAACCGACACACCGCTATGACCCGATATAGTGGCAATAAGCATAAATATCAACGCACCAAAAAAGGTAATCGAACCGCACAAGCCATCAACACCATCGTTAAGGTTAGTTGCGTTTGTTGTGCCGACAATAACTATCGCAGAAATTATATAGTATGCAAACCCCAAGTCTACTGTGCCAACAAAAGGAATAATTGTTTGCGTTGTGTAGCCGTTAAGTGCCAAAGCTTCAAGGTAACCGGCAGCAACCAAAAATTGCAGTAATAACTTCTGTTTAGCGGTAAGCCCCAAGTTACGCTTTTTGACAACTTTGATATAATCATCAATAAAGCCTATCAAACCATAACCAAGTGCCATACATATACCGGCATAAATGTGAATTTTATCACTGTTAAAAGTATATTCATCACCAAAATTGATGCCCATACCTCTGTCAAATAACATAAATGTACAGACTACCGTAACAAGCACAAAAGAAATTATAATCATAATTCCGCCCATTGTAGGTGTGCCTTGCTTTTTTTGGTGCCATTTAGGTCCATCATCAAGGATAGTCTGACCATATTTTAATTTATGAAGAAACGGTATCAGAAATTTACCGGTTGTTGCAGAAATCACAAACGAGATAATTGCCGACAAAAATACCCACATTGTAATTGGCACTTTAATACCCCCTGTTATATTAATTTATTATCCTTTAATCACTAAATTCTACTGACTTGAATGTAACTGTAATTACCGTACCCTGCGGAACGACTTCTTTATACGGTATGCTCTGCGACACAGAATAAACATAATCTCCGGAATAAACACCGTCAAGGCTTATATTAACTCCGTAATATTCCGCCTTCTCCTTGGCCTCGCTGACGCTCAGACCGACAAGGTCAGGAACATTAACCATATTTACCTCGCTGTCTTTCTCTGTATATAGTACAACCGTACCACCGTTTGGAATTGATGACCCAGCCTCAGGCATTTGTGATACAACCGTATCGCCCTCGCCCTTGACCTTAACGCTTAAACCAACCTCGTTGGCTTTTTGCTCAGCAGTATCTACATCAAGTCCTACATAGTTGTCTGCCTTTGTATCAATATTTGCAAGTTCTTCCTCTGTATATTGCTGTTCAACTTCAAGGTAAGGCAGGACTTCTTTCATTACATTTGCAAATACAGGGGCAGCAACCTTACTGCCGTAGTGTTCGTCACCGAGCGGAGTATCAAAGAAAACAAGCATAAGCACTTGTGCGTTGTTTGCAGGGGCAAAACCGCAGAAAGATGAGATATAGTCATCTATGCCGTCGCCGTTGCTGTCGCTTTTCTTCTCTGATGTACCTGTTTTACCGGCAACTCTATAACCTGAAATATAAGCATTTACCGCACCGCCGTCGATAGCGTTCTGCTCCAAAATCTCGCACATACGGTCCGAAACGTCTTCGGATATAACCTGTCGTTTGACAGTAGTATCCATAGTTTGGGTAACATTACCCTCGCTATCAACCATCTCTTTGACAAGATGTGGCTGAACAATGTAGCCACCGTTGGCAACAGCACAGGCTGCAACAGCCATCTGCATAGGTGTAATAGAGAAGTTCTGACCGAACGAAGCAACCGCCAAGTCAACAGGTCCCATTGTTCCGTCCTCGCTAAAAAAGATGTCGTCCGATTCACCAGGTAAGTCTATACCTGTACACTCGCTAAACCCAAACGCTTGGTAATATTTCCAGAAAGTCTCCTCGCCTATGAGCTGACCAATCTGTATAAGTGCAGGGTTGCACGAGTTACAAATTGCCTTTTCAAATGTCTGCGTACCGTGTCCCACACTGCTATGACAATGGATATTTATTCCATATACATTATATGACCTGTTGCATGTAAACAGGGAATTTTCGGTGATTAAGCCCTCTTGTAATGCCATTGACGCAGTTACCATCTTAAAAACTGAGCCAGGATAATATGTATCCGAAACAGTCTTGTTCCTCCACATCTCGTACATAAGCTCGTTTTCTTTTGCCTCTCTGTCGGCATCAGGGTTCTTTGCCATATATTCTTCAAGCCTTTGCTTGTATGTATCGTTAAGCTCGAACGGATTGTTAAGGTCAAAGCCCCCGACAGTAGCATTAGCCAAAATCTCGCCCGTATTAGGGTCGATTATTATACAGCCGCCACGGTTATAGACCTTATTTTCTTCTATCGCAATTTCCATATATTTTTCGGCTATTGACTGTATTGTTTCATCAATAGTCAGCACAAGCCCCGTGCCGTCCTGTGCATCAATATTTTGTTTATATTCAAACGGCAAACTGTCGCCGTTAGCGTTTTGTGCTGTTATAAGTCTGCCCGACTGACCTTGAAGTACTGAGTTGTACTCGTATTCAAGTCCCGAAAGTCCCTGACCGTCGGAGCCTGTTACACCTATAACGCTCGACGCTAAACTGCCGTAAGGGTAATATCTTTTGTAATCATCGTAGAAGTTTATACCGTTGCTTGGCACGAGCGGTTCACCGTTTGCGTCATCTGGGGCATTATCTATAAATTCAAGTATCTGGTCACGGACATCGCCCTCTATTTTGTTTTTGAGCAAAACATACTGTGAGTCCGTTTGATTTATCTTGTCTAATACACTGCTTTGCTCCATACCCAAAATTCCTGCGAGGCCTTTTGAGGTATATTCCTTTTGTTCATCACTTTTAAAAGCACTTGGGTCTAACGCAACCTTCCAGACAGATGCACTTTGGGCGAGAACCTTGCCGTTTCTATCATAAATAGTGCCACGCTTAGCACTGATAGTAACGCTCGAAAACTGTTGTGATACTGCCCTTTTTTTGAGGACTTCGTCCATACCGAATTGCAAATACCCTATGCGAAATATTGAAGTTCCGAAACCAACTATAAGCAAAAACCATAATATTAAATTAACCCTTTTTCTGATTGATGCCTTCTTTTTGTTTGGCTTAATAATTTTATTAGTCAATTTATTCACCCTATTTTGATAACTTAATCGGATAGAAAATCAAGGGGAATTAAGATGGTCTTAATTCCCCTACTCAAATACATTCCTATATCTTATTATTACGAACAAAACGCAATAGTTATGACAGAAGTGCCTTGATTGAGGCAAACATTTTTTCAAAAATATTTTGCTCTTCTATCTGTACTATCTCAACCTTATCACCTTCACTAAGATTTATAAATTCCTTTTGATAATTAGTAGAACGGCTCATATTAAGGTGCTTTTTGGCGTATTCTTCGACAACAACAGTCGAATATTTAGTGTCTAATTTGAGTTTGTTTTGGGTATAGATACTCTCCTGTTGTGCTAATTCTTTGGTCGCACTTGTAATTTTTTGGTTAACTTCTGTTAATGCGACTCTGCCGTCTATGTTGGCAATCAGGCAAATCAATATCAACGCACTAACAGTGATAATTGATGCTACCTTTTTGTTTCTTGCCCTATGTTCGGCATTTTTGCTATGTGATTTAGTCGGGAACTGTACGACTTTTTGGTTAGCCTTTTTTCCCTTAACTTTGTCCTTTGCAGTTGATTTAGCCCTTGACTTTTGGTTTATATCATAATCGCCAAATTGCTCAATATCATACGCTGCGTTTACATTTTCAAACGCCATTTCCTCTCTCCTATAACCCTCTATATAATTCTGTTTATTTCATATTCTTTGATATAGCTTCCAAACTATACACAATGTTATGTATAACTTAAATCAAAAAGTCATACAGTAACTTGTTTAAACCTTCATTTTGTAAAAACTGAATTGCTTTCAAATTATATGTTCTTAGATTATTCTAAAATCGCAACAAATAATTTAAGGCAATTTTTCACACACACGCAATTTTGCACTACGGCTGCGTGGGTTATCTGCGAGCTCTGCATCTGATGCAGTTATTGGTTTACCCAGAATTTTAATTTTAGGTTTGTTGCCACAAACACAAACCGGAAAATCTTTTGGACAAGTACAGCCCTCTGCCCATTTGTTCATAGCGACCTTGACAATTCTATCCTCCAACGAATGGAAGGTTATAACTGCAAGTCTGCCACCTGCATTAAGCATTTGGAAAGCACCTTCAAGTCCCTGTTCAAGCCTGTCAAGTTCGCCGTTAACGGCTATCCTCAACGCTTGGAAAGTCTTGCGGGCAGGGTGCGACTCACGCCTGACCCTCTGTGGCACTCTGTTTTTGATGATTTCGGCAAGTTCCAAAGTAGTTTGGATAGGTTTGTCTGCACGGTAACGCACAATGCCTGACGCTATGCTTCCAGCAAATTTTTCTTCGCCATAATTAGAGATAATCTTGGCAAGTTCGCCGTGCGATAATGTGTTTACCAAATCGGCAGCAGTTGTGCCACTTTGGCTCATACGCATATCCAAAGGTGCGTCCTCGTGGAACGAAAAACCACGCTCGGCTGTATCAAGTTGATACGAGGAAACCCCTATATCAAGCAACACGCCGTCTACTTTTGTTACTCCGTACTGTGCAAGTAATGCACGCATATCACCAAAATTGCCTGTTACGATAACACTGCGAGGCTCATCTTTAAAACGGTTTGTAACGGTAATAATTGCGTCGGGGTCTTGGTCGATTGAATAAAGCATACCGCCCGTAAGATTTTTGATAATCTCGGCGGAATGTCCGCCCCCACCGGCAGTGCCGTCAACATAGATGCCGTTTTTACGCTCGCCGTTAATATTCAGAGCGTTTACCGCCTCGTCGAGCAAAACCGACTTATGCAAAAATTCCATAACTACTCCTTAAAGCTTAATAAATTGGAGATTTGATTTAGCTTCTTCCCGTTTTTGCTTTTGGAACTGCTTAAATTTTTGGCTATCCCAAATCTCTATACGGGTGTCCATACCAATGACAACGACATCTTTGGTAAGTTCTGCCTGCTCCCTTAATGCTTGCGGAATAGAAATTCGGCCAAGTTGGTTTGGTGTTACCTCAACAGATGGTGCAATCAAGGTATATTGCAACGATAGTGCTACATCACCCGACAAGTTTTTAATTTGTTCACAATAAAAGTCAAACTGTGATTTAGAGAATACCTGCAAACAATCTTCGAACCCGCTTGTAATGTAGAAACTCTCGCCTAATTCCTCTCTAAACTTGGCAGGCAAAATGATTCTGCCCTTGCTGTCAAGAGAATTATTAGTCATACCGGAAAACATTGTGCTTGCCTCCTTTGTCAAAAAATCAGTGCAATAACTCTTGATTTAGAGTTAAAATTAAAATTAAGGTGCAAGACGGCACTCAAAAGCCACCAAAAGACACTAAATGCCACCTTGTTATTTTTATTATAAACTATATAATAAAAAAAATCAAGATAATAATTACATTTTTTTAATAAAAATTACAACTTTTTTTGCAGAAATTTTTGGTTAAATACGCTTTCAGCCTTAAAATTCATTTAATCTACCATTAATCCCATTTTTTGCCTTATTTTTACAGGTTTTTTGGCGGTAATTTTTTTAAATAAATTTATATATTCAGCCATAGTTTTAGACGCAAATAAACTTGTGCGGACCTTTTTTTTCAGGGCAAAGTCCTGCCTGTTTTGGTCCGCACACACTGTACTATTAAATAAAATTTTTACACCTGTAAATTATAAAAAACTGCCTCAGGCAACAGTCCCTTGACAGGCACTCCGTAGGTGTTGGTAGTTTTGTCAAGGAACAAATCTACCTTTGGTGGAAATACCGTAAATGTAAACAACATCATAGCAAACAGGAACAAAATCAATACCGCTATGCTGAAATACTTGCTCAAA
>CAZZHP010000018.1:0-14550 GCA_964653925.1 uncultured Eubacteriales bacterium
CATTATACCACATCTGCTATGATTTTTTGTGTCCTATTTCATTTTACAATGAACCGTTTTACAACGCTCTGTAACATTACAAAATAGCTCAGGTGGTAAAATAAAAAAGCCCTTTGAATTAACCATATCCGCCCTTGAACATTCAACATCAATATCTTTCGCCTTAGAATAATCAAAATCTTTATAACCTGACTCAATCTCACCTTGATTAATATAGTTGGCCAAATTCTCTGAAATATAGCGGTAAAACATTGTGCCAAGTACATAATTCTTGAAATCCCAACCATCTACTGCCCCACGCAATTCATCCGCTATTGCCCAAATAGCACGATGTAGTTCTTCACGCTCTTGCTCTTTTTTAGTATCAATCACTTTGTCCTCCGCCGTTAACGCAATTACATTTGGTAAACTAATTTTTAATTTATTAACTAAATTTTTGTTACATATAATTTTCCTTTATTATATCATACACTATAAAATATTACAAATATTTTATAAAAATAATTTTATTTTATTGTATCTTGTCAAATATGTACGACAGGGTATATATTTATCGACTAAAAGACAAAAAATTTTTATTAAAATTAGGCATAAAAATTACACACCTCTTATGATACTCTATTGTATTACAAGAGGTGTGTAATTATGGTGGGCCATCAGGGACTCGAACCCCGGACCAACCGGTTATGAGCCGGTTGCTCTAACCAACTGAGCTAATGGCCCTTGGCTATGTTTAGCTTAATTGCTCAACAAATTTATTATAGCAATTTTTTGATAATTTGTCAATAGATTTTTTAAAAAAATTCTAACACGCTACAAATATAAATTATTAAATTTTCTCTTACTTGTTTATAATATGTGATTATTTTAGAATTTTGCTGAGCAAATTAAAATTAAATTAACATTATATTAATTATTACAAGATGAATATATCATATATAATCAGAATTACATTTATCTTAAAATATCTTGAAAAATATACCTAATCCAATTTATGCTTATATTCTATTGTTTAACAAATATATTGCAAGATTTAGGTATCCTGCAAAAGTTACCCATAGCAAATATGGTATTTGTAAATATGCAGATAGTTTACTTACTTTACCAAAGGCAACTATCATAGCAATTATAATTAGCCATAGAATTATAATGCAGATAAACGATAAGAGGAACATTCTGAAATTGAAGAAAATAATGCTCCACGAAAAGTTCAGTATTAAATTGAGAATATATAAAAACATTGCATCGGCGATATTCACATTATTATTGGCTTTACCCTTTAAGTAAATTATAGCACTGCTAATGCCCATAAGTATAAACAGAATAGTCCAAACTATTGGAAAAACAATAGCAGGTGGCGATAACGGTGGTTTAACTATACTGCCGTATATGTCCATACTATCCTTAGTTAATAAGGCCGATAAACCGCCCACTGCCAACGCAATAGCAATAGACATTATATAAACTTTTATTTTTTGCATACAACTTCACCTCTACATAATTATATGCAGAGAAATATTATTATATGAATAATATGTTTACATATTTATCTGATTTAGAGATTCTTCTATAAGTTTTGGTTCGTCCGGAAGAATAATAATAGTTTGCGTTTCACACATTACTGCGTAGGAGTGCGTACCATCTTTTAGACAAAAAGAGGCAACTTCCCTCTCGATATTAATAGCGTTAGAAATCATATATATAACTTCTTCGTTATCTCTATATCCGCTTACAACAACTACAATATTGTTATTTACAAAAAGAGTAGACATCATGTTTGCAAATGTGGACTTTGTAGCAGACGCTCTTACATCAGTTAATTTAAGTTCCAATTTACTAAATGAGTTCTTTATAATGCTTTCACATTGACTTGTTCTAAATGCTTTGTAATACAAAATGCCGTAATACATAATTTGTACCCTCGCTTTTAATTGTATAGATTACCATCGTACCAAGAAATTTTGCCGTTACGGTAATCGCTTGCAAAGTCTGAATAACTTGGTTTGTACAAACCCGTTGATGAATAATATTTATCCGGCCACAAAGGGTTGCTGTTTAGTGTCGTTTGATTAGTGGACAAGGTAGGAGATTCCCCTTCTCTTAACTGTCTTGCAAATACAACAGTCCTAAAATTGTCATATTCATAGGAACAGGTTGATAAGGCTATTATTTTATCATTTTCGTTAATTTTAATTGGGACATTAAATAATGACCTGACTTTTGCCTTATAGATATATTCCATAAATTCTTCATCAGAAGCAAAATTGACATCACAATAATCAAAAAAACTCGAATCATTAACATCAATAGTTGTCTTAATTACCGAAAAAACCTGCCATCTTGTTACGCCTTCCGATGTTTCGATATTGACAACAGATGCCTTTTTGTAAAAATCAAGAACGCCCGAGTATCTGCCATAATTAACCAAGTCGCTAAACATACTGCCATCAATCATGTGATGACCGTGTAGAACGGAAACCTTGTTCTCAAAGTTGGCAAGGTTGCGTGAATCCATAAATATACTGCCGTATTTGGTGCTTTCTTTTTTATAATTTCTGTAAAGGTAATAAGAATTTCCGTTACTATCTTTTTCTTTACTATATAGAACAGGGTAATTTATATTTGTATTATTTATTTGTACCCAACCGATTATATCAGGATATGTTGAATTTATTACTTGCCAATCTTTACTGCGTAAATCGGTAGAATACTCGCTATTATTATATGGGCTTTCTTTACCTGAATAATTACTTTTTGAATATAATTCCTCTATATCTTTTTGATTTTTAATAGATTTAAACCACAACTCGTTTACAAGTAAAACAGCAGAAACTATAAACAGGAGTGAAAATACAATAGTTAAAATCTTGGATATAACCACAGATTTGGTATCGCCTTTTTGTGGAATTAAGGTTTGTAAAAAAGGCTTCTTATCTTTCTTTTTGCTTTTATTTCTATTTGAGTATTTGCCGTTAAATTTTTTGTTATTTACATTGTCTATATCATCATTATCTGTTTGTTGGTTTAGTTGTCTGTCTTGATTTATTAAATAATTCTTTTCTAAAAGTATAGTAACAGACTGCATTACCATATCAAAGACACTATTACCCGAAATATTAGATTGTGGTAACACTACTACTTTTACATCATTGTAAACAAAGTAAAAGCCTAACATACCGTTACCAAAATCTCCTAACGACTGTATAACAGTATCTGTACCATATTGTTCATCTCTATTTGTTATTATTTGTCCCAATAATTCTATAAATGAACTATTATCCGTAGTCGATAAGGTATTAACCATAAATATAATTTCCGGTTTATCCTCTGATGAAGAAACGCTAATCAAGGCATTCTCTAAACATTGTTCATCTAACTTTATTTCGGTTTTATACGCTAAATCAAGGCTATATCCTTTTAGTTCCGATAATAGTCGGTAAACATCAGAATTTAGTTCTTCAACTTCTTCTATGCTACTTAACATAGAAAATAACTCACATTTCATAAATTAGTCCCCTCTAATAAAATTATGGATAAATACGAGTTTTTTTAAGGTTAGCAAGAGCCTCTTTGATTAAAGGCTCAAAATCTGCCATAGACTCACCCTCCTGCACATATTCCAAAGTAGGTCTTGTGCAAGGGTGTTTTGGTGTAAATACTGTACAGCAATCTTCGTAAGGTTCTATTGAAGTTTCAAAAGTATCTATCTTGCGTGAGATTTGGATAATCTCCTCCTTATCCATACCGATAAGAGGTCTAAATACTACCATATCAGATGCCACATCAGTACAAGCTATTGCATTTATGGTTTGACTTGCGACTTGTCCCAAACTCTCCCCTGTGATAAGTGCGTTGCAATCGTTGTCTCTGGCAATTTTAGAGGCAATCTTCATCATAAGCCTACGCATAATAATAGTAAAAAGCACTTCCGGACATTTTGATTGAATTGTTTCTTGAATTTCTGTAAACGGAACTGTGTACATTGTAATCTTGCCGGAATAGGCACTTACTTTTTTGAGGAGTTTAACAACCTTTTGTTCGGCTCTCTCGCTTGTGTACGGTGGGCTTGCAAAGTGAATTGCTGTTAAGTTTATGCCACGCTTTGCCATTGTCCACGCGGCAACCGGCGAGTCAATACCACCACTAATCAATATAGCTGCGTTACCACCCGTACCGACAGGAATACCGCCTGCACCCTTTATTGATTTTCCGTGAATATATGCCGCAAAATCTCTAATCTCAACATTAACAACTTCGTCAGGATTATGAACATCAACAGACAAATGGTTAAATTTATCCAATATAGCACCGCCGAGTTGCATACAAATCTCCGGTGATTTAAGAGCAAATTTCTTATCAGCTCTTTTTGCTTCAACCTTGAATGTAGTGCTTGACATAAGTTCATTTTCTAAATATGTTAGAGCAGATTTCTCTATATCTTCCATATTTTTTTCGCATACACAAGCCCTTGAAAACGCAACTATACCAAATACCCTTGATATTCTCTCACACGCCTTATCTAAATCTGCGTCATCGCTTGTTGGCTCAACATAAATTGTAGACTGGGCGGAATAAATATTAAATTCACCTAAATTATACAAAGCATTTCGTATATTTTTTTTGAGTACATCTTCAAATGTCCTTCTGTTTAAACCTTTTAGGACAATCTCGCCAACTTTTATAAGTATAACTTCTTTCATTATTTTCTCCTGACTAATGTATTTAAACCTTCCTGTATTCCATCAACAAAAGCATCTATGTCCTGTGTTGTAGAATATTTCGAAAAACTTATTCTTATAGCACTATCTGCTAAATTTTTATCAAGTCCGAGTGCATTTAGCACATAACTCGGTCCGCCCTTTGCACAGGCACTACCGCTTGATACATAAACGCCCCTTTGTGCAAGAAAATGCAACATAGTTTCACTTCTAATACCAATTACTGAAATATTTAATATATATGGCAGACTGTTGTCCGTACTGTTTATAACTATTCCGTTAATTTTGGAAATTTTATCCCTTAAATATAAGTTTAATGTTTTTGCTTTTTCTAAATTTGAGATTATGTCAAATTCTGATACAGCCTTACCAAAACCAACTATATTATGTACTGCCTGTGTACCTGGTCGTATTTTCTTTTCCTGTTCGCCACCATAGAGTAACGGAGTAATTTTGGTGCCTTTTTTTATATATAACGCACCTGTTCCCTTTGGTCCGTGAATTTTGTGAGAACTGATACTAATTAAATCTGCTCCTAATTTAGATGCGGATAATTTAATCTTGCCATAGGCTTGTACTGCATCAATATGAAAAATCGCCTTGCTTTTCTTCCGCTTAATAATATTAGATACAGAGTCTACGGGTAAAATTAAACCTGTCTCGTTATTTATAGCCATCATAGATACTAATATAGTTTTATCGTTGATGGCATCTTCTATGCTGTCAAGTGGGATATTGCCAAACTTATCGGGCGTTAAATATATAACTTCATAGCCAGATTTTTCAAGAATACGCATTGACTCAATAACGGAACTGTGTTCGATTGATGTCGTTACTATCCTGTTGCCCCGCTTGGATAGAGCCTTTGCAATACCAAAGATAGCGGTATTATTACTCTCTGTGCCACCACTTGTAAAAAATATCTCGTTGCTGTGTACATCAAGACTGTTTGAGATTATCTCCCGTGCATTTTCAAGTTGTATCTCTGACTGTATGCCCTTTGAATGTAATGATGATGGGTTACCATAATTTTGGGTAAGCACTTGCAACATTGTTTGTGCAACTGTATCTGATACCTTTGTGGTCGCACTATTATCTAAATAATATTCTACCATATTATCAAATCACTTTATGTAAAAATTTTTCGAAAATTATTTTTCTATTTTGCTATTTGCTTTTTCTTGGAATTTTTGAGATTTAACTGAGCACCTCTCATGTTTACCGTTTGCTATCTCACCTAATTCATCAAATGCTGCAACATCAAAGTAGAAAAATCTGCCATCAATCTTGGTCAAAGTAGCCTCTGCACGAATTTCTGCATTGAGCGGAGTTGGTGCAGTATGCATAATATTAATCATTGTACCCACTGTTGTGCAATCTTCATCAATATAATTTTGTGCAAGCTGAGTTGCTGCGTTCTCCATAAGTGCGATAAGATACGGTGTCGAGAGTACATCTAATGTACCGCTACCCATAAATGAGGCGAGCATCTCTGGGGACACTGTTACTTTAACCGCATAGGTTTCATTTATCATTTGAATTGAGTCAATGTCTTGTTTCATTTTTATCACCTTGTTAGACCTTTTTGTAAAAAAATATTGTTTTATATTCTAAAATGTGTTACAATATGTTATATTAAGTATATAATCTAAACATTACATACAATAATTACTACTATTATATACTAAAATCATTTTTTAAGCAATAGTTTAAAACTAAATTTCATAAATACAAGGAGACATAAATTATGAAACTTGGCATAGTTGGTTTACCTAATGTAGGTAAAAGTACACTTTTTAACGCAATAACTAACGCAGGTGCACAATCTGCTAACTATCCTTTCTGTACAATAGAGCCAAATGTGGGTGTCGTTTCTGTTCCTGACAAAAGACTTGACGCCCTTGCAGAAATGTATAACCCTGATAAATTTACCCCTGCAACAATAGAATTTGTCGATATTGCAGGACTTGTAAAAGGTGCGGCAAACGGCGAGGGTTTGGGCAATAAATTCTTGTCTAATATCAGAGAATGCGATGCTATTGTGCATGTTGTCCGTTGCTTTGAAGATGATGATATTATCCATGTTGAGGGCAGTGTAGACCCTGTCAGAGATATAGAAACAATAAACATCGAACTTATTTTGTCAGATGTTGAAATGCTTACAAGAAGAATTGACAAGACAAACAAGATGCTCAAAGCAGATAAAAAGTATCAGGCCGAACTTGACTTTTTTAATAGAGTTTTAGAGGCACTTAATTCCGGTAAATCTGCCCGCAGTGTTGAGTGTAACAAAGAAGAAGCGGAACTATTATCAAGTGTTGCGTTGCTTACAAACAAGCCTATCATTTACGCTGCAAATATGAGTGAAGATGACTTTGTAAACGGCATTGAAAATAACAGGTATTTTGCTATGGTAAAAGAAATTGCAAGTAGTGAAAATGCCGGTGTATTACCTATTTGTGCCCAACTTGAAATGGATATTGTAGATATGGACGCTGAGGAAAAGTCAATATTCCTTGCAGATTTAGGACTTGTAGAATCAGGACTTGACAGACTTATTAAGGAATGTTACGCATTACTTGGACTTATATCTTACTTAACTGCCGGCAAACCGGAAGTTAGAGCATGGACTATCAAAAAAGGTACAAAAGCACCACAGGCCGCAGGCAAAATTCATAGTGATTTTGAGAGAGGTTTTATTCGTGCAGAAGTTATATCTTTTGATGACCTTATGGAAACAAAAAGTATGGCTGCCGCAAAAGAAAAAGGTCTCGTCCGTAGTGAAGGTAAAGAATATGTTATGAAAGACGGAGATATTGTTTTGTTTAGATTTAATGTATAATAAAATAATATTCTTATTTATTCATTTGCTAAAATATATAATAAAAATACAAAAATCTACCTAACTGTTAATTAGGTAGATTTTTAATTTTATAAGGTATTATTTTAAATAAATTTATTTGAAAACAGAAAATTACTCCAAATTATAACCACCGAAAATATTTCGGACTTTGTTTATAATTTTCGATTCACCTGCAGGGGTTTCTTTATTTTGGTTCATACGATAACACAAAACCATTAAACTATCTTTTAAATGTACATTCTCTACTATTGCATCATTATATTTATCGGCAATATCATAATGACTAAAATTCCAAAATGAACGAACTCCGGCATCATAGAGCTGTGTAACAATGTTGTCAACAGAACTGCTTGGAATACACAAAAACGCTACATCTACCCTGTTATTTTTACAATAATCGGCAAGTTCAGTATCGTTTTTGATAATTAAGCCGTTATACTCTGTTCCAACTTTGTTGTTATCTGCCTCAAATATCGCATTTAATTTGAAACCTAAATCTTGGGAGTTTACATAGCCTGCGACTGATTTGCCAAGATTACCCAAACCTATCAAAATTGTGTTTTGTTCATTGGTTAAGCCCATAATCTTCTCTATTTCTGATTTGAGCAACTTTACATTATATCCGTAACCCTGTTGTCCAAAACAACCAAAGCAATTTAAGTCTTGCCTTACTTGCGATGCAGTAACATTCATTATCTCGGCTAAGGAATTAGATGAAATTTTGTCTATACCTTGTATTTCAAGTTCGTTTATAAAACGATAATATCTTGGAAGCCTTCTAATAACAGACATCGAGATTTGGCTTTTAGACATCACAAAACCCCCTAAAATCACATCATTGCTGATAATCGCTCGTTTACAGCAACAAGGAAGTCTTTGGTATTAACTTTAACTTTGTTTTCGAGTTTTGAGATAAGGTACAAGTCGCCCGTCATAACACCATCTTCGATAGTTTTAATTGTGGCTTTTTCAAGATTATCTGCAAATTTTACAAGTTCAGGAATATTATCAAGTTCGCCCCTCTTGCGTAATGCACCGGACCAAGCAAAAATTGTGGCAACGGAGTTAGTAGAGGTTTCTTCACCCTTAAGGTGCTTATAATAATGTCTTTGGACTGTGCCGTGTGCAGCCTCGTACTCATAAATACCATCAGGTGATACAAGTACGCTTGTCATCATAGCAAGTGAGCCAAAAGCGGTAGCAATCATATCGCTCATTACATCACCATCATAATTTTTGCAAGCCCATATATAGCCACCTTCGCTACGGATAACCCTTGCAACTGCATCATCAATAAGGGTATAGAAGTATTCTATGCCTGCATTGTCGAATTTTTCCTTATATTCGTTATCAAATATTTCTTGGAAAATATCCTTAAATCTATGGTCGTATTTCTTGCTAATGGTATCCTTTGTAGCAAACCAAAGGTCTTGCTTTAAATCAAGTGCATAGTTAAAGCAAGCTCTTGCAAAAGACGCAATACTTTTGTCTATATTATGGATACCTTGAATAATTCCATCACCTGTATTAAAGTTATGTATCAAAGTCCTTTCTTCTGTCCCATCCGGTTTAGTAACACAAAGTTCAGCCTTGCAGTTCCTATCAACTATCATTTCTGTATTCTTGTAAACATCGCCGTAAGCATGACGGGCAATACAGATAGGTTTTGTCCAAGTTGGAATATATGGAACAACGCCCTTAACTATAATCGGGGAACGAAAAACTGTACCATCTAATATAGCACGAATTGTACCATTAGGTGACTTCCACATTTGTTTAAGATTATATTCAGGCATACGGGCAGCGTTAGGTGTAATAGTAGCACACTTGACTGCTACACCGTATTTTCTGGTAGCCTCTGCACTGTCAATAGTAATCTGGTCATTTGTCTCGTTCCTTTTAACAAGGCCAAGATCATAATATTCGGTCTTTAAATCAATATATGGCAAGAGCAAAATATCCTTTATCATTTGCCAAATAATTCTGGTCATTTCGTCTCCGTCCATTTCAACTAACGGAGTAGTCATTTTGATTTTGTCCATAATTTTACACCTTTCTGTACAATTAAGTTTATTAAATTAAGAATTTTGTTTTGTGTAGTTGAGTAAACCGCCTGCAAGTATAATATCCCTTGTACGCTCAGTAAGTTCACACTTGGCAATTATTGTCTCGCCTGTTGTAATGTTCTCGATTTTTACATCGTTATTATTAGCAAGGATCTCTCTAATATTAGGAATACAAATCTCATCTGAAAGGTTAATCTTGTCATAATCGCTCTCGTTTGCAAAAGTTAATGGCAAAATACCGGCATTAATAAGGTTGCTACGGTGTATTCTTGCAAAACTCTTAACAAGAACTGCCTTAACACCAAGATAAAGTGGAGCAAGTGCTGCATGTTCACGGGAAGAACCTTGACCGTAGTTTGCACCGCCAACAATTATAGAACTGCCTAAAATCTTAGCACGGGTCGGAAATTCCTTATCGCAAACAGTAAAACAATGCTCGGATATAGCAGGTATATTAGAACGAAGTGGCAATATCTTAGCACCGGCAGGCATAATGTGGTCGGTTGTGATATTATCCCCGACTTTTAAAGCACAGGTTGCTTTGATATTTTCTTCGAGTTCAGTTGTTGTTGGGAACGGTTTTATATTTGGTCCACGCAAAATTTGGATATTATCCATCTCCTCGACAGTTGCCGGCGGAATAATCATATTATCATCTATAACAAATTTTTCAGGTAACTCAACATTTACAGCCGTACCAAGTGTGGTAGGGTCAGTAAACACGCCGTTAATTGCTGATACAGCAGCAGTCTCAGGTGATACGAGGTAAATTTGACCGTCAGCAGTACCGCTTCTGCCCTCAAAATTGCGGTTAAATGTACGCAAAGAAATACCGCTACTATTAGGTGATTGTCCCATACCAATACAAGGACCACAAGCACATTCAAGAATCCTTGCACCAGCAGAAATTAACACAGATAATGCACCGTTTTGTGCGAGCATATTAAATACTTGCTTGCTACCTGGGGCAATAGCAAGGGATACATCAGGATGTACAGTCTTGCCTTTAAGAATAGTAGCTACACGCATAAGGTCGAGATAACTTGAATTTGTGCAAGAACCAATACATACTTGGTCAACCTTTTTACCGCTAAGTTCGCTAATTGCCTTGATATTATCTGGGCTATGTGGGCAAGCTGCAAGTGGCATAAGTTCTGAAAGATTTATATCTATAACCTCATCATATACCGCATCTAAATCAGACGAAAGTTCTATGTAGTCCTCTTCTCTGCCCTGTTTAATAAGGAATTCACGGGTAATCTCATCTGACGGGAAGATAGAAGTTGTTGCACCAAGTTCCGCACCCATATTAGTTATAGTTGCCCTTTCAGGTACAGATAGAGTCTTAACGCCTTCGCCGGCATATTCTATAATTTTGCCGACACCGCCCTTTACAGACATAATCGAAAGTACTTTGAGAATAATATCCTTTGCACTAACCCAAGCGTTTAGTTTGCCTGTAAGATTTACTTTTACCATTTTAGGCATAGTGATATAGTAAGCACCGCCACCCATAGCAACAGCAACATCAAGACCACCAGCACCCATAGCAAGCATACCAATACCACCACCTGTTGGTGTGTGACTGTCTGAGCCAATTAAAGTCTTGCCTGGTTTACCAAACCTTTCAAGATGTACTTGATGGCAGATACCGTTACCTGGTCTTGAAAAATAAATACCATGTTTTTTGCAAACAGATTGGATAAATCTGTGGTCATCAGCATTTTCAAATCCGGTTTGCAGTGTATTATGATCTATGTAAGCAACGCTTTTTTCTGTCTTAACACGAGGTACACCCATAGCCTCAAATTCAAGATAAGCCATTGTACCTGTTGCATCTTGAGTAAGGGTTTGGTCAATTTTTAGGCCTATATCCGTACCTACAATCATCTCTCCACTTAATAAGTGATTTTTAATAATTTTTTGAGCAATAGTATAACCCATAAATTATTCCTCCTGTTTTTATTTTACAACCTTAAAACAATCACAATTTAAAGTTTTATTATTTATTATACAACAAAAAGTCCTATTTGTAAAGTACTTAGTTTAACTTTTGCTTTGCTATTAAGTTATACTATAAATAAAACTCCTGTTAAAACACAACAGGAGTTTTTGGTATTATATTCTTTAATAATCATTAAAATAATTTATAAAATATTTTATGATTGGTTATATGTACTATTTGATTTTTTGGCAACATATATAACCCTTTGTTCATCACATTGAGGTGAATTAAAATTCATATCACCATAATATGCTACTAATTCAAGGCCTGAGTTTGTCAGCATAGTGCAAATTTCACTATGAGTATAAGCCTTTTCCCTAAAATTCTCATAATATCGGGTATATTGGTCAACAGAATGTTCGCTCTTTACAAAAAAATCAATATTTATATCAACAACCAAATCATCTAAAAGCTCGTTTTGCCAAACACAAAATACATCATCAGTTTCGTAGACAAAGGTGTTGTTTTGGAGAATTTCGCTATGCTTATACGGGGTGTTCACATCAAACAGGAAATAGCCAGCTGGGTCAAGAAATAGCGATACTCTATCAAATGTCTTTTGCACATCTTTTATATCTGTAAGGTGGTTGATACTATCAAGTGTACAAATGCAAGTATCAACTGTGCCATAAAGGTCGATATTTTGCATTTTTTGACATAGAAATAATATGTTTAAACCCAAATCGTATGCTTTGTCAAGTGCTTCTGAGAGCATATCCTGCGACGCATCAATACCGTAAATATCAACACCTTTTTGTGCCAACTCTAATGTTAAACTGCCTGTACCGCAAGCAAGGTCAAGAGTGATGCCCATATTATGGTTTAGTCTATCAAAAAGTCTTAGAATATAATCAGCACGACTTTTATAATCAACATTTAGAGTAAGCGAATCATAAAATTGTGCAAAGCTTTGATAGGATGCCATTATTATTCCTCGTTTTTGTCCTTTTTCAAAAGCCCAAGACGCTCTACAACAGTTCGGTAACCATCGCAACCGTATTGTAGTGAACGGTTTACACGGCTAATAGTAGCAGTTGATGCACCTGTTTTTTCAACAATCTTGATATATGCCGTATCATTTTCGAGCATAGTAGCAACAATAAAGCGTTGTGACATAGCCTTAATCTCCGGAACAGTACATAAGTCCTCAAAGAAATTGTAACATTCCTCAGCATTTTCAAGTGAAAGAATTGCTTTAAAAAGCAAGTCAACTGATGGGTCTTTAATTTTAGAATTCATAACAGATATTTCTCCTTAACTATTACATTACTGTGCAACAAATTTATCTTAATAAAATTTTACCACATAAAAGTGAAAAAGTAAATAGGTTTTCTAAAAATTTTTATAATTAATTTTTTTAAAATATTAGATAAGTCTGCCATTTTTAACTATTAATAGTAATTTTGTTGTTAGATGAATTTTTAAATTAAAATATGTCAATAATTAACTCATACTTGAATTTTGGAGGATATAATATGAACTTTAACAAGGTTGAGATATGTGGAATAAACACCTCTACCCTAAAACTTTTGAAAGAAAAAGAAAAGCAAGAACTATTATATACAATAAAAAACGGCACACCCCAAGAAAAGCGAAAGGCACGGGATAAAATGATAAACGGCAATTTACGGCTGGTGTTATCAATAATACAACGCTTTAATAACCGTGGCGAAGTACCTGATGATTTGTTTCAGGTCGGTGTTATTGGGTTAATAAAGGCAATAGATAATTTTGACAGTGATAAAGAAGTAAAGTTTTCAACCTATGCAGTACCTATGATTATAGGTGAGTTACGGCGTTTTTTGAGGGATAATACATCTGTGCGTGTTTCGAGGTCAATGCGTGATACTGCTTACCACGCAATGCAAATTAAGGAGCAATTAATTGCAAAAAATAACTCCGAACCAAGCGTAGAGGAAATAGCAAAAGTTATGGGTGTACCAAAGGAAAATATAGTATTAGCACTTGAAGCTATTGTAGAGCCTGTTTCACTATATGAGCCCGTATTTAATGACGGTACAGATACAATATATGTGATGGACCAAATTAGCGATAGGAATGATGATAACAACTGGTTAGAGGAAATTATAATAAAAGAGGCATTAAAAAAGTTATCCGACAGAGAAAGAAAGATAATAAATATGAGATTTTACCAAGGCAAAACTCAGATGGATGTTGCCAAAGAAATAAATATATCACAGGCACAGGTTTCACGAATTGAAAAAAATGCGATTGAGCAAATTAAAAGAGAATTAAAATAAATGAATGAATAAATAAATGACAACCCCTGATTTTACATCAAGAGTTGTCATTTTTTTAAGTATTATTACCGATTAAATTTATTGATAATACCGGCGTAATATTGGAGTATACAGGTTGCATCTGCTGAATCAACTACATTGTTTCCATCTACATCAGCAACCAATTTTTGATTGGCAGTTAATGTAATGATATTAGCATAGCCTTGAAGAACAATAGTAGCATCTACTGCATTAATGATATTATCAAACGAAACATCACCGTAGACAACATCCGACTGTTCGTCTGTTGTTGCCGAAAGATATGATGAATAACTCGCCTCTGAAACATCTGTAGATTTGATGCGTTGGTAGAATTTATATTCTGTATTAGCATTTAAGCCGTTAAATATATTGCTATCTTGCCATTCCCCGTTACCAAGCCTATACTCATAACCATCAACAGCTTTAAGTGTAATTGAGGTTGCTGTTTTGCTCTCTACAATTGGCTCAGCAATTTCTTGATAATTACTGCCGTAAATCTCTTTGTCTATATCAGAAAGTTTAAATTGAACACCCATAATATAAGTCTTGTAGGCTTGTCCACCATTAGCTGTATTAGCCTTACCTGTACTGGTATTGTATGGGTTTGACTCATCAA
>CAZZHP010000019.1:0-13602 GCA_964653925.1 uncultured Eubacteriales bacterium
ACACGCAACGCTTTGTCAGCCATTGACTTGTTTGCGGTGAGAATTTGTTTTGTGTATTCCTCTGTCATTGGCACAACTTTGCCATCTTTGATATAATGAGTACATCTGCCGATTATAACATCAGGAGCACCCTTTGTAAATTGTATGAACTCATCGCCGTTATTATGGATAGTTGACATCATCTTTCGACTTGAATCAAAAGGTGCTTCGGCACATCTTGCAAATTCGGCTTTGAGTGAAGATTTCTTCAAGCCTAATTTATCTGCCCAACAAACAAGGGCTGCTTCTGTCGGTTCACCTGTAACTACACCGTTATTGTCTATCTCGGCATCACAGCATAACGCCATAGCCGTTGCAATTTGATTTTCATCTTCACCAAAGAAATCTACAACTGTCATCTTGTTTTGTGTCAATGTACCTGTCTTGTCAGAACAGATAATTTGAGCACAACCGAGTGTCTCAACGGCAGTCAAACGGCGGATAATTGCATTCTTTTTGGACATATTTGTTACACCGATGGACAGAACCACGGTAACAACCGCCGCAAGTCCCTCCGGAATAGCGGCAACCGCAAGGGAAACCGCAACCATAAACGAATCAAGAACAAGTTTAAAGTCCACATTACCGACATTCCTGATAAGTTGAACACCAAAAACTACGGCACATATTGCAAGAACTAACCAAGTCAAAATTTTAGAGAGTTGATTAAGTTTAATTTGGAGTGGAGTGTCGCCCTCCTCGGCGTGTTGGAGTGCGTCGGCAATTTTGCCCATCTCGGTATCCATACCGGTAGCAGTAACAACGGCTGTACCTCTGCCGTATACAATAGTGCTACCCATATAGAGCATATTCTTACGGTCGCCGAGAGGGACATCTTTTTCGCCGTCTCTTAAATTTATTATATCAATAAATTTAGTAACAGGAACTGACTCGCCTGTAAGGGCTGCCTCCTCTACTTTGAGGCTTGCACTTTCGAGTATTCTTGCATCAGCCGGAACAGCATCGCCTGCCTCTAACAAGATAACATCGCCGACAACTAGGTCCTCGCTATGAACAACCTGAACGCTACCATCACGCAATACCTTTGAGGTAGAGGCGGACATCTCTTGCAGAGCCTCGATCGCCTTTTCTGCCTTGCTCTCTTGATAAACACCGAGAACTGCGTTAACTATAACTACTGCAAGTATAATGATTACATCGGTAAAACTTTCGTTCTCGACAACTGCAAGCACACCGCTGATTGCCGCCGCACACAACAAAATAATTGTCATCGGGTCAGCAAGTTGCTCTAAGAACCTCTTGATAATTGACTTGCCTTTTTCTGCATTTAATTTGTTTTTGCCGTTCTTTTCGAGTCGGCTTTGAGCCTCGGAAGATGTTAAACCTGTTTCAGACGAACTGACCTGTTTTAGAACATTCTCTTGATTTTCGCAATAAAATTTCATTTAATTGCCTCCTGTAATTTTAAGAAATCTTATCATCTTGTGCCTTGTAAATAATGGCACGCATAACTTTAAATAGAAACTTACTTCTATTATTGCCAAAATAGCAAAAAGGCCCAAGTATAACAAACGCTATACTTGAGCCGTAATTATACAAAATCTGAACACTCTATGTACAGCCTGACAGTTATACATGAGTCTCGCAATTTAAAACAAGCCAGACCGAAGCGGTCGTTATGTTGACTTGTTACACATTTATATTATGTGCATGCTACTCCCCCACAGGAATTTTGCTATAATTATTATACATCTTTTAAACAAAAATGTCAATACCAAAGAGCCATTTTTTGAAATTCTATGGGTTATTTATGCTATCTTTCCTCACGGAAGTACGGCAAGCCAAGACTTGCTGGCGGTTGATTTTCTCTGCGTTCACGCATACTTATTACAACAAGTACTATTATTGTTACAAGATACGGGAGGATTTTGAAAAGTTCCTGAGTGCTTACACCTATATTTGGAATATAGTTGTGAACAATGAACAAACCGCCAAACAGGATAGAACCTAAAATGCCTATATTAGGCCTCCATACTGCAAATATAACCAAAGCAATAGCAAGCCAGCCTCTGTCGCCAAAGGCATTATTAGACCAAACACCATCGGCATAGTCCATAATATAGTAAAGTCCACCTATACCTGCTATAACACTACCGATACAGGTTGCCAAATATTTATACTTGGTAACATTGATACCTGCTGCGTCTGCGGTAGCAGGATTTTCACCAACGGCACGCAAATGCAGACCAACCCTTGTTCGTTTAAGTACAAAAGCAGTACCCAAAGCTATTACTACTGCGGTATAAGCCAAAAAACTATATGAAAGGAAAATCGTTCCAAACCAACCAAATTTATCGGCAAACGGAAGTTTGGCACTAAAACAGTTGCTTGTTGCAGTAAGAGTAATTGATGGCAAGTCACTCTTAGCAAGTTTGATAAGTGAGCCGCCAAAGAAGTTACCAAAACCTACACCAAAAGTTGTAAGTGCAAGACCTGTTACATTTTGGTTTGCCCTCAATGTAATAGTAAGGAATGAATAAATCAAACCCATTATAAGAGAACCCAAAGCCGAAGAAAGTAACGGAATTATAATTGCAAGGAATGTGTTTAACTCGCCACCATCAGGAATTGAGTGTTCGTACAAGAACGCACCTATAACTCCACCGATACCGCCTACATACATAATACCTGGTATACCTAAATTAAGGTTGCCTGACTTTTCGGTGATAATTTCACCTGTTGAACCGAATATTAGCGGAATACCCTGCATAACCGCTCTTTGAATAAAATTAGCAAACATCATTATTATTTATCCCCTTTCTTTGATTTATGAAACTTAAGTGAATAATTAATAAAGAACTCGCTACCAATTATAAAGAAAATAATTATTCCTGTAATAATATCGGAGAAAGATTTGTTAAGTTCATAAATGGTAGAAATTTCAACCGCACCCTTTTGAAGAAAAACAAGCAAGAAGGAGGTAAGTATCATATACAAAGGGTTGAATTTAGCGAGCCAAGATACCATAATTGCGGTAAAACCTCTGCCATCGGCGGTATTACTTGTTACAGTGTGGTCCGCTCCCGCAACGAGCAACATACCGGCAATACCACAAATCGCACCCGAAAGTAACATTGTACGGATAATAACCTTGCGTACATTTATGCCTATATATTTAGCGGTATTTTCACTCTCGCCTACAACAGCAATCTCGTAACCGTGTTTGCTGTATTTTAGGTAAACATACATAAATATTGTAAGAGCAGCAACTACAAGAATATTAAATATATAATCATTACCAAAGAGCGAAGGGAGCCAACCTGCCTCAGTATCACCATTGATAACACCAATTTGACCCGAACCCTTTGGAACAGACCATTGATAAATAAAATATGCTACAATTTGAATTGCTATGTAGTTCATCATAAGGGTAAAGAGGGTTTCGTTCGTTCCCCATCTTGCCTTGAAAAATGCCGGAATTACCGCCCATATTGCTCCTGCAAGAATACTCGAAACAACAATTAACGGAAAGAGTACAACAGATGGTAATTTATTACCAAAAAGAATCATACAAGCAGCAGTTGCCAAGCCACCAATGAGTACCTGTCCCTCTGCACCTATGTTCCAAAACTTCATTTTAAATGCAGGTGTTACCGCAAGTGATACACAAAGTAACATAGCGATATTTTGAAGTAAACTCCAAACACGGCGTTGAGTTCCGATAGCACCATCAACCATTGTTGCATATACTTTTATTGGGTTTTCGCCTGTGAGAATTACTGTTACAAGTGCACATACAAGCAACGCAACAATAATTGATAAACCTCTGATTATCCATACTTTCTGCCAAGGAACAGCATCTCTTTTTACAATATGAAAAAGTGGTTCGGTAGTTAATTTGCCTTTATTTTCCATTAGTTGCCACCTTCCTTAGTTTCTATACTTCCTGTTTTAGTCATTAGCAAGCCTATCTCTTCTTTTGTTGTAGTTCTGGCATCAACAATTCCTGTAATCTTACCTGAGCCGATTACTACTATGCGGTCGCAAAGTTCTATCAAAACATCTAAATCTTCACCGACAAATATAACCGAAACGCCCTTTCCCTTTTGTTCGTTGAGCAGGTTATATATAGTATATGATGAGTTAATGTCCAAGCCTCTTACAGGATATGCTACCATCAAGACAGTTGGTGATGATGAAATTTCACGGCCTACAAGAACCTTTTGTACATTACCGCCAGAGAGCCTTCTGACCGGTGTAGTTGCACTTTGGGTTACTATTTCAAGGTCGGCTATAATACGCTCGGCAAGAGTTTTTGGTGATTTCCTGTTTAAAAAGGCAGACCTGCCCTTACGGTAACTCCTTAACATCATATTGTCGATAATATCCATATTGCCGACAAGACCCATTCCGAGTCTATCCTCAGGAACAAAAGACAATCTAACACCTAACTCACGAATTTGCATAGGGGTTTTGTCGCATAGATTATTAAGTTCGCCTGTCTTAGGGTTTTTGTAAATAATCTCACCGTTTTCGAGGTGTTGAAGTCCTGCGATAGCCTCCAATAATTCACGCTGACCACTGCCTGCGATACCTGCAATACCAAGAATTTCACCCGATTTTGCGGTAAATGAGACATTATCAAGCACCTTGATACCATCACGATTTATACAGTTTATATTGTTTACTATAAGTCTGTCCTGTGTGTTATGAGGTTCACTACGCTCGATATTAAGTTCAATTTTCTTGCCTACCATCATTTCGGTAAGTTCTGACTCAGTCGTTTCGGAGGTCCTTACTGTTCCTATATATTCACCTTTACGCAAAACGGCAACACAGTCGGACAATGACATAACCTCGTTTAATTTATGAGTAATAATTATAATTGCCTTTCCGTCATCACGCATACGGCGTAAAACGTTAAAGAGTTTTTCGGTCTCTTGCGGAGTAAGGACAGCAGTAGGTTCATCTAAAATGAGTATATCTGCACCACGATAAAGCACCTTGATAATCTCAACAGTTTGTTTCTCGGAGACTGACATCTCGTAAATTTTCTTGTTAAGGTCAATTTCAAAACCGTATAACTCGCAGATATTACGGACAAGTTGTTCTGACTCTTTGATATTATATCCGTTTGTGTCTTTGAGTCCAAGGACAATATTCTCGGTCGCATTAAAAATATCAATCAACTTAAAGTGCTGATGAATCATTCCTATTTTGTTGTCAAAGGCATCTTTTGGTGAGCGTATTACTGTCTCTGTTCCGTTGATAAAGATTTGACCTTCATCAGGAAAATAGATGCCCGAAATCATATTCATAAGTGTAGTTTTTCCGCTACCGTTTTCGCCCAATATAGAGAGAATTTCCCCACGATTGATTGAAATTGAAACATTCTTGTTGGCAACAACACTTCCGAATACTTTTGTTATATTTTTTAACTGTATTGCAGGAACTATATCCATTTTATTGTCCTCCTGTTTTAACTTTCAAAAAATGGTTATATCTTAAATATAGCCACCTTTTCAAAATCAAAACACGACTTCAGGCGGAACGGTATCCGTTCCGCCTTTCGTGTTTATTAGTTAATTAAAACTTTTCGTTCAATGTTGTAATTCCGTCAATTCTCAAATCAAAGTAAGGAGCTGAACGGTATTCTGATTCGTGGAAATATCCATCAGAAATAACTTCTGTATCAGGTGTGTAGTTAGCATCTGTATCAACATCAGCCATATAAGAAGTAAGCTTTTCACCGCCAACTGTGAATGTATCAGTATTAAATACATGGAGTGTACCAGCCTCGAATTGCTTTTTAACTTCTTCGATAGCTTCCTTTGTGCCGGCAGCAGCAGCCTTCTCGTTTACATCTGTAAGAACAACTGAACCTGTTGAGATAGTACCTACCCAGTCGTCGTCGATTTCTTTACCGTCTTTTACACAGTTAATGATGTACTCGAAGTAAGGAGTCCAGTCAATTCTTGAAGATACAATAAATGTGTTAGGGCAAGCTTGAACTGTACTACCGTTATAAGAAACATTAGGAACATTAGCGTTCTCGCAAGCAGTCGGAGCACCCATTGAGTCAGCGTGTTGGCTTATGAGTTTGCAACCACGGTTAATAAGTGTTGTTGCAGCTTCTTTTTCGTCTGTTTCGCTGTACCAGCTACCTGTAAATTGAACTTCCATTGTTGCTGTTGGGCAAACTGAACGAGCACCGAGGAAGAAAGAAGTATAACCGGAGATAACCTCTGCATAAGTATAAGCACCAACATAGCCAATCTTAGCCTCATTAGCAGTAAATTCGCCGTTTGCAATCATTTCGTTGAGCTTCATACCGGCAGCAACACCTGCAAGGTAACGGCCCTCGTAAATTGAAGCAAAAGCATTGTGTAAATTTTTGAGGTCTGATGTATGAGCAGTTGTACCTGTTGCATGGCAGAACTCAACATCTGGATATTTAGCAGCAGCTTGTGCCATATATTGCTCAAAACCGAATGAATCGCCAAAAACGATGTCACAGCCACGGTCAGCTAAGTCAACAGCTGCCTCGTAACATTCGTTAGACTCTTTGATGTTAGTCTTAGCAACATATTCAACGCCAAGTTTGTCGCAAGCAGCCTTAGCAGCCTCGATAAAGTTAAGGTCATAAGTTGAGTTTTCATCATGTAAATAAATAAAACCAACTTTTAAAGATTCGCCATTGTTAGAAGATGTTCCGCAACCAGCAAATACGCCGAGAACTAAAACAACAGCAAGAATGAGTGTAATGATTTTTTTCATTTTATTTTCCTCCTAAAATTTTTATGTAAAATTTAATTACACACAAGTTAAAAATTCCGTAAAATTAACTACGGAAAGTTATATTGGTATCGGTCATACTGTCGATTATAGCAAGTGATTCAACACGAATACCCTTGGCTCTTAAATCATCTCCGCCATGCTGAAAACCCTTTTCAATCGCACAAGAAGCACCTATTACCTTAGCACCTGATTGACCGATAATCTCAATTAGACCGAGTAATGCCTTACCATTGGCAAGAAAATCGTCAACTATCAGGACATTATCCCCTTTGTTTAAATAAGTTTTTTCTACAACAACATTGTAATCAACGCCGTGTGTATATGAATGAACTATTGCCTTGTAAAATTCGCCACTGGTATTGCTTGTCTTATTTTTTTTAGCAAAAACTACCGGAACCTTGAGTGCTACACCGGCACCGACCGCTATCGCAATACCGGAAGTTTCGATTGTTAAAATCTTGGTGATTTTTGCATCTGCGAAAATTCCGGCAATTTCACGCCCCATTTCCATAATAAATTCGGTATCTATCTGATGATTAAGGAACGAACCGACCTTTAATACATTATTAGGTAATATAATGCCTTCTTTTAAGATTTTATCCTCGAGAGATTTCATACCAAATTACACTCCACCTTAAACTCTAAACACAACATACATTGATAATCCGTTGGTCTAAATAAAAAACAGGCTTAAATATAATTAAGTCTGTTGCCAATACCAAATAATTTCCATAAAATGAAAAATTAAAAAGAACCAATAGTCGCATCTTTGGTGTGCGGTAGAAACATTTGGACCATAGTACCCAAACCTATATTGGCAAACATTAGATTTACACAGATTATATTATCACATTTTTTTGATAAAGTCAACAAATTAAAACTTTATTTTTTATTTTCAATTTTTTCTATAATTTTTTGAACAATAACCAAGATAATTTTTGTAAAATTGTCAAATAAATCAAATATTTGGGACAAAAACTACAAAATGACTATGTATATTCGACCTGATTTGTGTCAGTTATTTGTAAATTTACAAACATTTTGGTAATAATTGTAGCCGTTTTAGTTGACAAGGTTAATATTAATTTGTTTCCTTAATTTGTAAAAAAATAGAACATTCTTTCGATATATTATTGACATTTTCGAACATTTGTGCTACAATTATAAGTGCAAAGTAACCGCCCCGATACTTTGTATATCGAACGACTTTTATTTTTTTGTGAACGAATAAGGAGAGATTATATGAATTACTATCTATGGTCGCAGGAGTATCTATACAATGCCGAAATATTAAACGAACTTATAGAGTCCTTGAAAGATAAACGGCAAGGCAGTCCGCCGTGGGAATGTAAGGAGATTGATGAAAAGATAAATTATTACAGGCAGATGAGATATGACTTTATACGGATAGCGAACAAATTGATGCAGAGGGCTACATAATATGTCAAGGAATATTAATTTTGACTCGCTCGACAGCATACTATCTATGCGTGAATTTAAGAGTCGCAACACAAACTCTTATGCAAGAAATAAGATGAAAAAAATTATGATTTCCGCACTCAAAACAGAGGTAACAGAGCGACAACGGCAGATGCTTACGGAGTATTTTTATAATGGTAAAAATGTCAACCAAATAGCCGAAATCTACGGTATAAATAAATCTACCGTTTCACGCACAATATCACGGGCGTTAAATAATCTGCGTAAAATAGCGTATTACTATAATGATTAATATTACCGAGACATAAATAACACATAAAACAATGGCAGTTGTTAATATCAACTGCCATATTTTATGTAATATTAAGTTTTTTGCAGGTAATTAAATTATTTACCGAGACCCTCGACAAGTGCCTTTGTATCACGGGCAATAACAAGTTCCTCGTTTGTAGGAATAATATAAACAGGAATTTTAGAATTATCAGCAGAAATTCTAAAATTCTGACCGTTAGGAGCGTTATCGTTAGCCTCTTTATCAAGAACAACACCTATGCAAGAGAGGTATTTGCAAACACACTCACGGAGTTTGGTTTGATGTTCGCCCAAACCAGCAGTAAATACGATACCGTCGCAACCGCCAAGTGCAATATAGTAACCGCCGATAAACTTAGCAATTTGATAATAAAGCATATCGTGTGCAAGTTTAGCGCGGGCATTACCTGCCTCCTCAGCAGCGGTAACATCTCTATCATCACTTGAA
Source organism: uncultured Eubacteriales bacterium (assembly GCA_964653925.1). GTDB lineage: Bacteria > Bacillota > Clostridia > Oscillospirales > Acutalibacteraceae > CAZXCG01. The sequence continues at coordinate 8,999 of CAZZHP010000019.1, forward strand.
ACACCCGAAATACCGAGCATACCTGACTTCTTGTTAAGGAAGTTGCTCATCTCATCAGGAGTCATACCTGTCTTTTCGGCAATAAATGTTACAACAGATGGGTCTAATGAACCTGAACGGGAACCCATCATAAAGCCGTCAAGCGGAGTAAGACCCATAGAGGTATCTATAACTTTGCCGTTATTGATAGCGGTAATTGAGGAACCGTTACCAATATGGCAAGTAATAAGTTTTAGGTTGTTAATATCAGCACCCAATACATTAGCCATTTCGTTGCTTACATAACGGTGTGATGTACCGTGAAAGCCGTAACGGCGAACCTGATATTTCTCGTAAAATTCGTAAGGAACAGCATACATAAATGCTTTTTCTGGCATTGTTGAGTGGAAAGCAGTATCAAATACTACAACCTCCGGAACATCTTTGCCAAATACATCAATACAAGCACGAATTGCTTGAACATGACCTTTGTTATGTAAAGGTGCAAGCGGGATAAGACTTTCGATACCGCTTATAACTTCATCTGTTACAATAACAGACTCGCTGAATATAGCACCGCCCTGCACTACACGGTGTCCGATAGCGGATACTTCGTTAAGGTTTTGGATAACACCAACCTCTGAGTCTGTAAGGGCATTTTTAACGCATACAAATGCGGCACTGTGGTCAGGCATAGCAACCTGTTGGGTATAACTTCTGCCGTCGAATGTCTTATGTCCGATAAAAGAATCTTCAAGACCGATTTTCTCACAGTTACCTTTTGCAATTACCTGCTCATTTTCCATATCAATAAGCTGATATTTGAGTGATGAGCTACCTGCATTAATTACAAGAACTTTCATTTTTATTTGCCTCCATATTGATTAGTTGTAAAAAATAATGTATAATAAATATATATAATTTATCTGTAACTATAATATCCTATTTTTGACTTTTTTTCAAGTGTTTTTTATTATTTTGTTTAAATTTATTTATTTGTGGTGGTAATTTGAAAATATCAGCAGTTATTTGTGAGTATAATCCCCTGCATAATGGGCATAAATATCTTAATCAAGCAGCAAAGAATAATTGTGACGGCTTAGTTGCAATTATGAGCACCTCTTTTACCCAAAGAGGTGATGTTGCGGTTTGCGACAAATATCAGCGGACCAAAGCCGCACTACTAAACGGTGCAGACTTAGTTGTTGAGTTGCCTGTTGTTTATGCTGTTTCTAACGCACAATGCTTTGCACAGGCGGGTGTAAGTATAGCAAACGGGCTTGGTTGTATTGATAGTTTGGTATTTGGGAGCGAATGTGCGGATACTCAAAAATTAACCGAATTGGCAAATATTACTCAAAACGCAGATGTCCAAAATATTATAAAACAAAAAATGGGTGATGGCTTGTATTATCCACGGGCATTAAACGAGGCAATAGCCGAGTTATATCCAAGTAATTATGCGGATATTATCGGTATGCCTAATGATATACTTGCAGTTGAATATATCAAGGCCTTGCAAAATACAGGCATAAAGCCTGAACCAATCAAAAGGATAGCCGTAAACCACGACAGCAATATAACGGCAGGTGAATTTTGCTCTGCATCAAATATAAGAAATTTACTTAAAAATAATTGTGATATATCTAATTTTATCCCGACAAATACAGAATATTCAAACTTTGCTTTTATAGAGAATATATATAATGTAATGCTATACAAACTGCGGTCAATAAGTTTGGCCCAACTTGCAAGCCTACCAGATGTAACCGAAGGATTAGAAAACCGTATATATTCAGCAGTCCGAAGTCAATCGACAATACCCGATGTGATAAATCAAATCAAGACTAAACGCTACACTTTGGCAAGGATAAGGAGAATTTTAATCTCTGCCCTACTTGATATAACCAAAGAATTGCAACTATACCCTGTGCCTTATATAAGGGTGCTAGGATTTAACAAAAAAGGGGCGGAAATCTTATCGTTAGCCAAATCAACTGCGACATTACCGATAGGCACAAAGGTAACGAATTTGCAAAAAATACTTGCCGATAATCAACCTGCACTTGATATTTTGCAAAGGGAGATTTATGCGACAGATGTGTTCGCACTCGCACAAGAGAACCCCAAAAACTGCGGTGCTGACTTCTATAATCAAATAGTGATTATAAAATAATTAAAAATTTTTATAAAGGGAGTTATTTATGAAGAAAATCTTGTTTGTGTGTTTGGGCAATATTTGCCGTTCGCCTATGGCAGAGTTTGTATTTAGAGATTTAGTTAAAAAAGCCGACCGTGAAAGTGAATTTTACATAGCGTCAGCTGCTACAAGCAGTGAGGAGGTAGGCTCGCCTGTGCATATAGGCACACGGAGGATATTAAACTCGCTCGGTATTGATTGTTCATTTAAGCGAGCTGTACAACTTGTAAAAAATGACTATGATAAATATGACTATATTATAGGTATGGAAAGCAGGAATTGCAAAACTATGCTGAAAATTTTTGGCTCAGATAAAAATAACAAGATATATAGACTATGCGACTTTACCTCGAACCCACGGGATATAGCAGACCCTTGGTATACAGGGAACTTTGAACTGACATATCAGGATATATTAGATGGCTGTCAAGCCCTCTTGGACAAAATTTAAAATTAGAAAAATTTTTAATATAATAAATCGACAATTTGTGGATAAAATAATACCGTGCATTTTAGCACGGTATTATTAATTTTGAGGTGTAAAAATGAAAAAAATAATGACAACAGTTTTATTTTCTGTTATGTTGACTATGATGTTTACTGCCTGTGGCAATAAAACAGTAAACAAAGGTAATGTAACAGAAACAATATCAAGCACAAATACTACGGAAAATGTAACTACCCAGACTAATGATTCATCAGAAAATATTTTTGAATCAACTGACGCAAGCGAAGCGAGCGACGCTACCGAGAAAATCGGCACAAATACCAAAAAAGGCGAAATGATTAGCAACGCTTGCAACCCTAATAACGGCAAGGTAACAGATACCGACGGCTTTATTGGTAACGAAAAGCAAGAGTTGATAGTTACAAGCGAGCCAAAAGTAGAGAGAGTATTATAATATGATAAATCGTGTCGGTAAACAAACTATACAATTTGACTCAATGCCTGTTATATCGGGCTTTGCCTCAGCAGTCGGCAAAAAAGAGGGCGAGGGCCCACTCAAAGACTACTTTGACGAGATAAACTATGATACACGACTTGGGCAAGATTCTTGGGAAAAAGCAGAGTGTTTACTGCAACAACACACGGCATCACTCGCTCTGCACAACTCAGGCAAAAAATCTGATGATATAGGCTTTGTATTTGCGGGAGATTTGCTTAATCAGTGCATTTCTTCAAGTTACAGTATGCGAGATTATAATATTCCATATCTTGGTCAATATGGTGCGTGTTCAACTATGGCACAAAGTATTATTATGTCATCTGTTATGGTTGAGAGCGGTGCGACTGATGCGTCGCTATGCGTAACATCATCGCATTTTTGTACAGCCGAGAGGCAGTACCGTTACCCGCTTGAATATGGCGGACAACGCCCGCAAACTGCACAATGGACAGTTACAGGTTCGGGAAGTTGTGTAGTAGAAAAAAACAACGGTCAGAATATGCCGAAAATCAAACTTGCGACTGTCGGCAAGATTATAGACTTGGGTGTCAAAGATGCCAACAATATGGGGGCTGCTATGGCACCGGCCGCGTGCGAAACCTTGAAGGCGTTCTTTGAGGATACTAACACAAATGCCGATAATTACGATTTGATTTTGACAGGTGATTTGGGCAAAACCGGTACAGCCCTGTTATATGATTTGATGGGCAATTACGGATATAGTATTGATAAAATTCACCGAGATTGCGGACTTTTGATATATGACATACAGTCGCAGGATACCCACAGCGGTGGTTCGGGCTGCGGTTGCTGTGCAAGTGTATTTTGTTCTTATATATTAAAAAGTATGCTAAAAGGTGATTATAAAAATATACTTTTTATGGCGACAGGTGCATTGATGAGCCCAACATCTAATCAACAAGGCGAGAGTATCCCCTCTATTGCCCACCTTGTCAATATCATTATGTAAAAAAAACGAACACCTACCATTTTGAACCTTGGTAGGTGTTCCTTTGTATTATTTTAAACTATTTGATATAACTTTTTGTATTTATGTTTGCCGACAATAAACTTTTTGACATCAACACGAGTTGTAAGTTCGGTAGTAGTTATGAACTCTTTGGTAACCTTTACAAGATATTGCCTGTCAGACTTTTCAACCAGATAATGCGAAGCAATTTCGCTGACTTCGTCTAATAAATCTACTATCCCTGATAAAACAATAAAGTCGATAAGCCACTCGGCTTTGTTCATTTTTCTGTGCCTATAAAGTGCATATATAGCGGTTGCATCTTTATTTTTGCAAAAACAAACAGCATCTTGTTTGGTCCTGCATTTACCGGTTGGTGTATACTGACTAAGTTCGATTGGCTCACTTATAGTGTCAAAGTTAATCGCCTTATCCCCATCGAGTAAATAGTCGATACTTACATTAACAAGTTGAGCAATAGCCCTCAAATTATCAATATCGGGCAGAC
>CAZZHP010000020.1:0-1832 GCA_964653925.1 uncultured Eubacteriales bacterium
TTGGCTTGGCTTGACCAAATGCAGGAACTTTTGACACCTGACCAAATCGTTTGGATTGACGGCAGCGAAGCTCAACTTGACGAACTTCGTGCAAAAGCGGTTGCAAGTGGTGAATTGATTAAACTTAACGAGGAAAAATTACCTGGTTGCTATTTACATAGAACTAAACAAAACGATGTTGCCCGTGTTGAGGACAGAACATTTATCTGTTCAAGGAGGGAAGAAGACGCCGGCTGCACAAACAACTGGAAAGACCCGCAAGAGGCATACAATATGCTCTTTGATATTGCCCGTGGCAGATATGCAGGCAAGACAATGTATGTTATCCCATATTCAATGGGTCCTGTTGGCTCACCTTTGGCACAAATCGGTATCGAGATTACTGACTCTATATATGTTGTTCTTAATATGAATATTATGGCTCGTGTTGGCAAGGCTGTTATCGACACTCTTGGCGATAGCGACGAGTGGGTAAAGGGCTTGCACGCAACTTGCGATATTGACCCAGAAAAGCGTTACATCTGTCACTTCCCAGAGGATAATTACATTATCAGCGTTAACTCTGCTTACGGCGGTAATGTATTGCTCGGCAAAAAGTGCTTTGCACTCCGTATAGCATCTTACCTTGGTAAGAATAACGAGTGGATGGCTGAACACATGCTCATACTCGGTATCCAAAATCCAAAGGGCGAAATCAAATATGTAACTGCTGCGTTCCCATCAGCTTGTGGCAAGACTAACCTTGCTATGCTTATCCCACCAGAGGGCTACACCAAGAACGGTTACAAGGTTTGGACTGTTGGTGATGATATTGCTTGGATGCGTAAAGGTCCTGATGGCAGACTCTACGCTATTAACCCAGAGAACGGCTTCTTTGGTGTTGCACCAGGTACTAACGCTAAGTCTAACCCAAATGCCCTTGCTTCTACAAGAAAGAACACAATCTTTACAAATGTTGTACTTAACTTAGATGATAATACAGTTTGGTGGGAAGGCCTCGACAAGAACCCACCAGAGAATGCTATTGATTGGAAGGGTAACCCTTGGAACGGTAAAACAAGCACAGAAAAGGGTGCTCACCCAAATAGCCGTTTTACAGCTCCTGCTGTTAACTGCCCTTGCATTAGTCCAGAGTTTGACTCAAAGGCAGGTGTGCCTATCTCTGCTATTATCTTTGGTGGCAGAAGGGCACAAACAACTCCGCTTGTATATCAATCAAGAGATTGGAACAACGGTGTATTTGTAGGCTCAATTATGGCGTCAGAAACTACCGCTGCTGCTACCGGTGCGGTTGGCGTTGTTCGTAGGGACCCAATGGCTATGCTCCCATTCTGCGGTTATAATATGGGCGATTACTTCAAACATTGGATTGAGATGGGCGAAATTCTCGGTGATAAAGCACCTAAGATTTTCAACACTAACTGGTTTAGACTTGATGATGACGGTAACTTTATTTGGCCAGGTTTTGGCGATAACTTCCGTGTTCTTGAATGGATTATCAAGAGATGTGAGGGCGAGGCTGACGCTGTTGAAACCCCTATCGGATATGTTCCGTCAACAGCTGATATCAACACAGACGGTCTTGACATCAGCGAAGATACACTCAAATCTATCCTCACAGTTGACAATGATATGTGGGTAAAAGAGGCAGAGGGTATCGAGGAATTCTACAAGAAGTTTGGCGATAAACTCCCATCAGAGCTTAGAGTAGAACTTGCTAACCTTAAAGACAGACTTTCAAAGTGATTTTAAATAAGAATTCTTTGTAATTTTTAAAAATTCAACTATATAAAACTCCACTCTGTTTAGGTCAGAGTGGAGTTTTGTTGTTT
>CAZZHP010000020.1:1932-13530 GCA_964653925.1 uncultured Eubacteriales bacterium
AATTCAACTATATAAAACTCCACTCTGTTTAGGTCAGAGTGGAGTTTTGTTGTTTGCCGTGAATTTTTATAGACGGTTTCTAAGTGGGGGAATTACTTTTTATATTTGCATCAACAAAGTCCTTTACCAAAAATCTAATATGACTGCTTTGTTCGGGAGTAAGACCATTGGCATCTATAATTTCTTTTGTATCTCGCCCTAATAATATGTCTGTTGATACCCTAAAAAAGTCTGCTATTTTTATTAACATTTCTATTGATGGCAAAACATTATCATTCTCCCAATTAGAAACACATTGTTTGGATACATTCATTCGTTTAGCAAATTCAACTTGATTAAGCCCAGATTGTGTGCGAAGTCTTTTGATATTTTCGTTTAATGATGTTCCCATAAAATTACCTCCAAAAGTCAAATATTACAATACTATTCTACAATTTTTACTTGACAATAATAAAATACTATGGTATACTGATAATGGACTGTTGCAGTTATTGCTGATTATTAAGATATAAGAGGTATGGTTATTATGTTATTAAATGATGTAAAAAACATTCTTAAAGACAAGAGATTACATTTAAGCTTAATAGCAACATATATAATCGGACTTGTGGCACACGGGTATTGTTACTTTAATTTGCTTTACAGCCACGATTCGATGATAGTCTATCAAGATAATGAATATGCATGGCAAATTTCGCTTGGTAGATTTATAGCTCCATTGTATTGCAAAATTAGGGGCAGCATTTATGCACCGGCATTAGTGGGTTTTTTATCGTTATTATTTATTGCGTTGTCAGTATATATTATTGTTAATTTACTTGATTTTAAAAGCAAAATTCAAATTGTGCTTGTATCTGCGGTAATGACAACAGGTGTAACGGTGACATTGTTAAATGCTACATACTTTAAAGATGTTGATATATATATGTTTTCTATGTTATGTGCATTGTTTGGAGCGTATTTAATAAACAAATACAAGTTTGGTTTTATTGTTGCACCTTTATTTTTTGTAATTTCGTTAGGCGGTTATCAGGCTCAATTACAGATTGCAGTCTTTGTGATAATGATTTTGATATTGGATAACATACTAACCGGAAAAGAAACAAAAATAATTATACATAGAATTTCAAAAAATTTAATTTCTTTATTTTTAGGTTTAATACTTTATTATTTGGTAACTAATGTAGTATTAAAAATTACCGGTATTGCTATGGAAAGTAATTCATACAACGGTTTAAGTAAAGTAGGTAATTACGGTAGTTTAGGCAATATAAAAGACAGTATTTGTGCTGTCTATATAAGAGTAGCAAGTTATTTTACAAAAAATGCTACAAGTGCAATAAGTACACGCTTGATAATGTGTATAAATATTGCAATTTTCCTTATTATGTTTATTTCGCTAATTATTGTAATATTAAAAAAGAGGGTAAAAGGTTGTAATTTAGTTATTTTGATTGTGTTGGTGTTATCGATGCCATTTGGTATAAATTTTGTTTGTTTTATATCACAGGGCCTTCAACACACACTTATGATGCAATCTTTCGTTTTGGTGTATGTTTTAGCGTTGTTTATCAGTAATTATGTTGTTTCGTTAAATATAAGACCTACAAATAATAAGCTAATCAAATTTATGATACCCGCATTCATAGTGATGTTAACATTTAATAATGTAGTTTATTCTAATCAAACTTATGTATATAAGACATTGGTTATCCAAAATACAGAAATTACATTTACAAGGATATTAGACAGGGTAGAACAAACAGATGGATATGTTGTGGGTGAAACTCCTGTTGCAATAATCGGTAAATTAGATATAACTAATGGCTATCGGTTTGCAACCGAACAAACTGGTCTAAATAGTGGTGACTATGCAACAACATATTATAAAACTTATGTACGCTTTATAAATAATTACTTATCTTATCCTATGAACATATTACCTCAGGAAAAAGCAGATGAACTTGCGACACAGAGTTATATAGAAAATATGACTGCCTTTCCGGCAAAAGATTCAGTACAAATGGTTGATGGGACTTTGATTATTAAACTATCGGATGTAGAATGAGGGTGATATTGTGAAGAAGGTTTCGCTGATAATTCCTTGCTATTGCGAAGAAAAAGTTTTGCCACTATTTTACAAAGAGGTTACTTGTGTTCTAAGTAAAATAGATTATAATTACGAATTGATATTTGTAAATGATGGCTCAACAGATGGCACTTTAAACATAATAAAAGATTTAGCCCAAAGGGACAACAATGTAATATATATATCATTTTCACGGAATTTCGGTAAAGAGGCTGCTATGTACGCAGGATTTTGCAATGCTGATGGAGATTATTTAGCGGTTATGGATGCCGACTTACAGGATCCACCGAGTTTATTGCCTAAAATGCTCGAAATATTGGAGAATGGTGAATATGATAGTGTGGCAACAAGGCGAGAAAACCGCACAGGTGAGCCTGCCTTACGCTCTTGGTTTGCGAAAAAATTTTATCAGGTTATGAATAAGATTTCTGATGCCGATATTGTTGATGGAGCAAGAGACTTTAGACTTATGAAAAAAGAAATGGTTGATGCCATTGTAAAAATGAACGAGAGCAACAGGTTTTCAAAGGGAATTTTCGGTTGGATAGGGTTCCGTACTTATTGGTTACCTTATGAAAACATCGAAAGAGTCGCCGGAGAAACAAAATGGAATTTTTGGAAATTATTTAAGTATGCAATTGACGGTATAATAAATTTTTCGGAAGCACCATTGAGTATAGCATCTGTATTCGGTATATTATTAACTGTGATTTCCTTTATGTTTTTGATATTCATAATAATCAGAAAAATCTGTTTTGGAGATCCGGTAGCTGGTTGGGCGTCAATAGTCTGTGTAATTATTTTTATAGGCGGTATACACATGTTATTATTAGGGGTTATAGGTAAGTATATATCAAAAATATATACAGAATGTAAGAATAGACCCCACTATATAATTTCTGAAACAAATAAGCAAGAATGTATTGTTATAAAATAATATTCTAAGAAAGTCTGATATTTTGTCAGACTTTCTTGTTTTTATTGCCTTCTCTATTGCACAAGTGGACTAATTTGTGGTAAAATAAAGATATAAGTATAAAACACTAAAATAAAACTCAAAACAGAAGGGAATGTTATGTATGGAACTTTTCAAAAAGCAATCTATCAAGGCTAAGGCGAATAAGGTTATCGAGAAATTGGAGCGTAACAATATGCTCGGCTTTTATTGCGAGACCTCTGCCGATGCGGTTGAGTTGGTCAAGACTCTCATTCACGATGGTGATGTTATCGCAAGTGGCGGTTCTGCTACATTAAAAGAGACAGGCATATTAAACCTGATTAAGTCGGCTAATTATAATTATCTTGACCGCAGTCGTGAGGGCATAACTCAACAGGAGATTGAGGAAGTTTACCGTGGTGCCTATAACGCTGATGTTTATTTTATGAGTACAAACGCTATCACCAAGAGTGGCTATTTGTATAATGTTGATGGCAACTCTAACAGAGTTTCTGCCCTGCTTTATGGGCCTAAGAGCGTTATTGTTATTTGTGGCTATAACAAAATTGTCAAGGATATTGATGAGGCAGTCAAGAGGGTCAAGTCCGTTGCCTCGCCTTTGAATACAATCAAGCTCGAAAAAGATACATATTGTTCCCGTTGCAAAGAGTGCATGTCACTCAAAAAGGGTGATGAACTTTGTGATGGTTGTCATAGTCCTGACCGTATTTGCTGTAACTATGTTATCTCGGCACAACAAAGGGTAAAGGGCAGAATTAAGGTTATAATAATCGGCGAAGAATTGGGCTTTTAATTACATTACATTGTATTACATTATATTATATTGTAATGGCACATCAAGACAGGCATTAGATTATATGTGTAAGATGACAAAGAAGCTGTACCATAACGGTACAGCTTTCGCAAAGGGGAAATGATTATTCGCAGTCTGTTTCTTGTGGCTTTTGCGGTTTGTTTGTGTCCTTGCTCTTGTTCTTCTTAGATGGGTTGTTAGTTTGATTATTCATTGTAACACCTCCTTGTAAATATATTTTGTACTAATTTTAAGAGGTTATACATAAAATGGAACAGTTTTTCAAAAAAATGCGTGAAATGTTGGGAGATGAATTTCCAACATTTGAATACAGTCTTACCCAAGAGGCATATCGTGGAATAAGGCTAAATAAATTAAAATCATCATACCAAACGCTCCAAAAGTGCCTACCGTTTGCACTTGATAGAGTTCCGTTTTGTGCCGATGGTTACTATCTGCCGAGTGATGTCAGCGGTATAGGTAATCACCCGTTGCATTGTGCAGGTGCTTTTTATGTGCAAGAGCCATCTGCAATGTCGGCGGTAACTATGCTCGATGTTCAACAGGGCGATTATGTACTTGATTTGTGTGCAGCCCCTGGTGGCAAGTCAACTCAGATAGCCGATGCCCTGTGCGGTGGGGGACTTTTGTGGTCTAACGAGATTGTCAAAAGCCGTGCGAATATTTTGCTTTCAAATATAGAACGGCTCGGTGTAAGGAATGCTGTTGTGTCGTCGTGCCACCCGCAAGATTTATGCTCGCATTTGGGTAATTTCTTTGATAAAATACTTGTCGATGCTCCTTGTAGTGGCGAGGGTATGTTCCGTAAGGATAAGAATGCTATCTCGGAGTGGACTTTGGAACACTCTATATCCTGTGCAAACAGGCAATTACAAATTTTGCAAACTGCCACAACCGCACTTAAAAGCGGTGGCGTAATAGTATATTCAACCTGCACATTCTCCCACGAGGAGAATGAGGGAGTTATCAATAAATTTTTGCAAAGCAACCCAGATTTTGAACTTGTAGACAGTGGGGAAAAATTCGGCAGAAATACCCTTGATTTTGCCAAGAGAATTTTCCCGATGGACGGTGGCGAGGGACACTTTGCAGCCAAACTTAAACATAAGGGCGAGTACTCAGGGCAGAGTATCAGCAACACGGCAAACAACAGGAAACCTGACAAAGCCATTTTAGAGATGTACGATAATGTTTTTTGTAATCGGCCGTTCGGCGAAAATTTGACAGTCATCGGCGACAAAATTATTGCCCTGCCTAACGGAATGCCAAATACAAACGGGCTTCTGGTACTCCGTGCGGGTGTGTTGCTCGGTGAAATTTTCAAAAATCGTGTTGAGCCGTCACATAGTGCATTTATGGCTGCCAAACCGAGTGATTGCAAGTCTGTTGTTGACCTTGATATAAATGATATTAGGGTCAAAAAATTCCTTAGCGGTGAACAAATTGAGGTCAATGATGCCCTGCGTGGCTTTACTGCCGTTTGTGTCGAGGGTGTTACTGTCGGCTTTGGTAAGGTCAGCAACGGAGTACTAAAAAATAAATACCCAAAAGGGTTAAGAATAAATTTATAAAAGTGGAATTTTAGATATGGAAAATTTATCAAATATAAGTGTAGTTAAAAATTTACTTGCAAAATACGGCTTTACCTTCTCAAAATCTTTGGGGCAAAACTTTATAATCAATCCGTCCGTTTGTCCCAAGATGGCACAACTCTCGGGTGCGGGTAAGGGTGTCGGTGTTATCGAGGTAGGCCCTGGGTTTGGCGTATTGACAAACGAGCTTGCCCAAATTGCCGACAAGGTTGTTTGTATCGAACTTGACAAACGGCTCTTACCTGTGCTTGCGGAGACATTATCAGAATATCAAAATGTAAAAATAATTAACGGCGATGTTATGAAACTTGACCTGCAACAGATTATCAAAAGCGAATTTGATGGTATGGAGGTTGTGGTTTGTGCAAACCTGCCGTATTACATTACAACCCCTGTAATTATGCGGTTTTTGGAGGAACATTTACCAATATCGGCACTAACGGTAATGGTTCAAAAGGAGGCGGCAAGGCGAATTTGCTCGCCTGTCGGGACTCGTGATTGCGGTGCGGTTACGGCGGCGGTAAATTATTACAGCGAGCCAAAGTTATTATTTGATGTCAGTGCAGGTTCTTTTATGCCACCGCCAAAGGTTGACTCATCGGTAATCAGACTTGATATATCCGATAAGCCGAGGGTTGATGTTCAGGACGAAAGAACATTTTTTGCGGTTGTTAAGGCTGCCTTTGCCCAACGCAGAAAGACCCTGCCTAACACGCTTTGTTCCGGCTTGTCGTTTACAAAGGCAGAGATAGGTCAGATACTCACAGATTGCGGTATATCGTTGACTGCAAGGGCGGAGCAACTCACATTACAGGAGTTAGCGGTAATTTCGGATAGAGTTAATGAGATAAAAAACAGCAGGAATTTGGAGTTATAATATGCAAAGAATTGATAAGTTGATTTCATCTCAAATGAATTTAAGCCGCAAACAAGTACATACGCTTATACGCAGTGGGGCGGTAATTGTAGATGGCCAAATTTGCAAGTCTGTTGATACAAAATTTGACCCACAAAAAGCCGACATTAGCGTTAATGGGCATAAACTAAATTACAAAGAGCATATTTATATTATGCTTAATAAACCTGATGGAGTTTTGAGTGCGTCAAGCGACAAAAGGGCAAAGACTGTTGTTGACCTTGTGCCGACCGAGTTATACAGGGACGGACTTTTTCCTGCGGGAAGGCTTGACAAGGACACAACGGGACTTTTGATAATAACTGATGATGGTGATTTTGCCCACAATATGCTGTCCCCAAAAAAGAATGTATACAAAATTTATAGGGCAAAATTGTCAGGGAATATTACAGATGATGTAATACATAACTTTGAGCGAGGTGTAATTTTTGCCGATGGCACTCAATGTCTGCCGGCAAAACTGTGGACCACATCGGAGTATGGCGAAGATGTCGGGTTTGTGCAAATTTGTGAGGGTAAATTTCATCAGGTCAAAAAAATGTTTTTGGCTTGCGGTTTAACAGTAGAAAAGTTAGAGAGATTACAAATAGGCAAACTCAAACTTGATAATTCCCTCAAACTTGGTGAATGTCGGGAATTGACAGATATAGAGTTAAAAGAAATATTTTTGTAGTATTTATTGAATACCACATTAGTAAAATGCAGTTTTTGGTGGACAAGTTTGTATTTTATACAAAATTTTTTGTTTTTATTACTTTAATTCATAAAACATTTTTCTAATATGTCATTTTACCCAAAAAAAAAGTCATATTTTTAGTAAAAAAAAGAATAGAAAAAAAATTACAAATGTGATATCATTATTGAGTACTAAAAAAGCAAAATTATAATTGTTAAATATGGAGGTTTAAACAATGGCAAATGTATCATTAAAACACATTTACAAAATTTACGACGGAAATGTAACGGCTGTATCCGACTTTAACTTGGAGATTGACGACAAGGAATTTATTATTCTTGTAGGTCCTTCCGGTTGCGGTAAGTCAACAACACTTCGTATGATTGCTGGTCTTGAAGATATTTCAAAGGGTGAACTTTACATTGATGGCAAGCTCTGCAACGATGTAGCACCAAAGGATAGAGATATTGCGATGGTATTCCAGAACTACGCTCTCTACCCACACATGACAGTATTTGATAATATGGCTTTCGGTCTTAAACTCCGCAAGCTCCCTAAGGAAGAAATCAAAGCAAGAGTTGAGGAGGCTGCTCGTATTCTCGGTATTTCTCAATACCTCGAAAGAAAGCCAAAGGCTCTTTCAGGTGGTCAAAGACAGCGTGTTGCCGTAGGTCGTGCTATCGTTAGAGACCCTAAGGTATTCCTCTTTGACGAACCACTTTCAAACCTTGACGCTAAACTCCGTGCACAAATGCGTACAGAGATTTCAAGAATTTACCAAAGACTCGGCACAACATTTATCTATGTAACCCACGACCAAACAGAGGCTATGACAATGGGTACAAGAATTGTTGTTATGAAAGATGGCTTTATCCAACAAGTTGATACACCGCAACATCTTTACGATATGCCTTGCAACGAGTTCGTTGCCGGCTTTATCGGTTCACCTATGATGAACTTCATTGATGCTACCCTTAACAAGAACGGCAATGACTTTACTCTTGACTTTGGTGGCTATTCAATCAAACTTCCGGCATCTAAGAACAAGGATAACTGCCTTGAAGCTTATGTTGGCAAAGAAGTTAGATTTGGTATCCGTCCTGAACATATCTATGATGACGAAGAGTTCCTTGCTAAATCAGGTATGGCTATCGAAGCTACTGTTGATGTAACTGAGCTTATGGGTGCTGAAATTTACCTCTATGTAAATGTTCAAGGCAACGCTATTACAGCAAGAGTTGCTCCTACATCAACTGCTAAACCGGGTGATTCTATTAAGATTGCTTTCGATGTTGAAAGAATTCACATCTTCGACAAAGAAACACAACTTACAATTACAAACTGATTTAAATTTATCCCCAGCAGATAACTGTTGGGGATATTTTATAATAAATCATATAAAATTTTACTACTTGACAATATAGCATTACTTAGTGTATAATTCTATTGATTTGTTTTTGTGAATATGGCGTAAGTAACAAATGCGTAGGCTAAGCTTAATCACGCTATATCACCGTGCAATCGGCAAAAACTAAATAAGCGGGTATGGCGGAATTGGCAGACGCGTATGATTCAGGTTCATATTTTCGAAAGGAATTGCAGGTTCAAGTCCTGTTACCCGCACCAAGTCATGACTAAAGAATTGATATAATTATGTGTCAATTCTTTTTTTCTTATAATAAATGGTCTTTTTGTATTTTAGGCTAAAATGAGATAATTTTGTTGTTTTTGAATATTAGGAGGAATTTATAGTCCATTAATAAGCAGAATTTTATATAATTTTTAAATTTTAATTCCGCTTTATAATTACAAAATTAATAAGTGAGAAAATGTAATACAGAAATTTTGGAAGGCTATGAAGGTCATTAAACTGTAAGATAAGTGATACTGTTGAAAGGAAAAAGAAAATGTCGGGAACAAATAGAAACCCATACAAACGATTTTATGATGAAAAATGGAATTTTAAAGAGCATAGCATGAAGGAACTGGTGCATGGTTTACACCCATATCCTGCGATGATGATGCCATTAATTGCCCGAACTATGTTTAATGAGTATGGCAAGGGAAAAGAAACAGTATTTTTAGATCCGTATGTTGGCTCTGGAACAACATTGGTTGAGGCACAATTTTATGGAGCGAAAAGGGCAATAGGGGTAGATTTAAACCCACTTGCAATATTAATTTCGAAAACAAAAACAGAGGATATAGATTTAGATGAGATAAAAAAATGTATCAATGAATTTTATCAATATCTTTTTAATGTTCAAAAAGTAGAAATTCCAGAATTTTCTATACGAGATTCATGGTTTAATCAGAACTCAATAGATGAGTTAGCTATAATAAGGAAGTATATTTTAAGTATCCAAAGAGATTTTTGTAGAGATTTTTTTCAGGTGTCGTTTTCAGAGGTAGTAAGGTCATCATCAGAAACAAGAAATGGTGAGTTCAAACTATACAGAATGTCTAAGAAAAGTCTCGAAAAATTTAACCCAAAACCAATTGAAATGTTTAAAGAGGTTATAAAAAGGAATTTAGGAATTTTGGAGAGTATAAATTATCAGAGACATACAGAGATTCTCTTATATAATGAGAATGTTTTTGATCTTGCAATGCATAAAGAATTGTTGGGTTCTATTGACCTGATTATAACCTCTCCTCCATATGGAGACAGCCACACGACTGTGGCATATGGGCAATTTTCAAGATTATCTAATGAATGGTTAGGTTTTAAAGATGCTGGAACGCTGGATAAAAGATTATTAGGCGGAGTAAAAGTTGCCGAGCAAACCTTTGGTATTGAAGAACTAGATTCCGCTATTAGACAGATAAAGATTAATGATAAACAATTTAATAGGGAGAGGTGCTGGGAGGTAGTTGCGTTTTATCATGACTATCAAAAATCAATAGAAGAAATATCGAAAACATTAAAAAAAGGTGGCTATGTGGTATTTGTTGTTGGTAACAGGCGGGTAAGAAATGTTGAATTACCATTAGATGTGATAACCTATAAAATGTTTGAAAAATTAGGGTTTTCACATGTAATAACACATGTGCGTGATATACTTAACAAAAGAATGCCATCGAAGGCCTCACCCTCAAATGCAGTAGGTGGCCAAATTCCTACGATGACACAAGAATATATAGTAGTTATGAAAAAAGATTAAAAAGCGAAAAATTTAATAACAAAATAATCAGGCATATAGTTAAAACTATATGCCTTTCTTTATGGGTAAAAGTTACCTATGGGTGCTATATTCCGTATAATTCTGTGATATAATTATTTAAAAAGGAGTATGAGGTATGCAACAGATAAGTTTGTTTGATAAGATTGTAAGCGATAAGGTCTACAGAATATGTATTGATTGCGGTTATACAAAATATTCTGAAATTGCTATTATATTGGGGACATCTGACTCTTTCTCAAAAGCAGTCTTTTCATCGTATAGGAAAAAGTTGAATTTATATCATTTAACTAAATTGTCGTATGAGTTACATTGTTCAGTAAATGATTTTTTGCCAAATATCACTGATTATAAAAAATACTTTACTGATAAAGACGGTGAGTATGATTGTTTTCAACAATCAATTATCAAAGAATTATAGGAGGTAAAATAATGCAAGATGCAGAAAAAAAGTTAATCGAAAAGTTTCGAGAAATTAAGGCAAAGGGGTGGCTTGAAACAACAAGACACGGGGACCAATGTTTAGGAAACGCTTTTGAAGATTTTATAGGAAAAGAAGAAGATAATAAATCTGAGGCAGATTTTTATGGTATTGAATTGAAGGTTCATAGAAATGTAACCCAATCAATGGTTTCATTATTTTCAAAAGCACCATCGTTTCCAAAAGGTGTAAATACATACCTAAGGGAAACTTATGGCGTTATAGAAAGCAAATATAATAAGAGGGTTTTAAATACAACAATAAGTGGAGCCAAAGAAAATTCTCATCGTGGTGGGCATAATTTTATGCTTGTTGTGGATAGAGAGAAAGAGCGAATATATATTCAGATTAGGGAAACGGCATCAAACACAATAATAGATAATGAAATTTATTGGTCGTTTGGCGTTCTATCTAAGGCTCTTGAAAAGAAAATATCTAAAATAGCAATCTTATATGGCGATGAAAAAGATGAAAATGGAAAACATTTTGTAAGGTACACCGAAATGAGAATTATCGAAGGCCTAACAATAGAAGGGTTGATAAAGAGTATTGAGGACGGAAAGCTCTTAGTCGATATAAGGATTGGAGTATATTTTAGCGGAAAAAATGCCGGAAAAACACATGATCATGGAACGGCGTTTAGAATGCATTTAAATGATCTACTTACACTATACGGAGCCGTAAAGGTTATTAATTAAAAAATGATGAAGCCTTAAAAGCACAAAAAGAAAGCGGCCCAGATTGTGATTAAGTTGGGCCGCTATTTTATTTACCCCAAATAATATCAAACTGTCTAAGCAAAGGGTGAGATGGTAGTAATCAGTGTAATTGTGGCATAATTTAGAAAGGGATAGGATATGGGTAAGGGCAAGATAATAAAAATATTCAGG
>CAZZHP010000021.1:0-12835 GCA_964653925.1 uncultured Eubacteriales bacterium
CTGTAAGGACTGCCGTTAAGTTCAACAACAATATGTGCTACACCTGTACCCTTTACCTTAACACTATAATTACTGCTGTACTTAGGTACAATATCCTTTGTGTTGGTATCATCAAGAACACCATTTATATATAACTTAAATGTTACTGAGTTGCTTTCTTCCTTTGGCAAATCAACAAGTATAAATGTTTCCTGCTCAATGGTAATACCGGCACTAAGCACTAATTCTACTGTATATTTTTCTTCGACAGTAGAGTATGGCAAAGGCTCCTGTGATACAACTGTGTCCTTAGGCTTGTCACTGTTATAGTCATAGGTGGTCTTGACCATAAGTCCGGCTTGACGCAACTTTTCGATTGCGTCCTCGTAACTATATCCGATTACACTTGGGACAGAAACCTCTTGCTTTGGTACACCCTTTGATACATATACAACTACTGTACTGCCTATCATCAGTTTAGTATCTTCGCTTGGGCTGACTTTGACAACTTTGCCAGCCTCAGTTGTGTTGTCCTCTATCTCCAAAATTTCGGCAACAAGTTTAATTTTCTCTAACTCTTTGACTGCTTCTTCTTGTGTATATCCAATCAAATATGGCACTGTAACATTTTCATCTTTGCCGTTTACTACAAGTTTAATTGTAGAGCCTTGTTTGATTTTCTTGGAATTTGGTTTTGGGTCTTGGTCTAATATAATGCCCTCTGACTGTTGTTCATCATATTTAGTTGTAACCTCAAACACAAAGTTGTTAGGGTTATTCATCTTAACATCTTGCAACATCATTCCGATATATTGCGGAACATCTACATCGACTATTTCTTCCTTATCATCAAAAAAGAACAGGAATAAAACGCCTGCAACCATAATGAACAATGCAGCCACGATACCCGAGATTATCGAGATTTTCCTCTTGCTTGTCTTTTTTAGAGTATCATCTGCATACAAGTCATCATCTCTGTTCCTTTTAGAACTTATTTCTGTCCTGCGAACATTAGCAGGATAGTTAAAGTCGTCCTCGTATTCATCTGCATTTGTCTTGTTATTAATAACAGGGCTTACATATTTAGTCGGAGCATCATCTATATGGCACTTATAGTTAAACCTAATTGTAGGGTTTTGTTTAAAACGCTCTATATCATTGAGCATTTCTTTGGCTGACTGATATCTTGCACTTGTATTCTTTTGCATTGCTTTAAGGATAATATCCTCGATACCTGCCGGCAGACTAAGGTTTAAGTCGGTAGGCTTTTTAGGTGTTGCCTGTAATTGCATAATGGCAACAGACACCGCATTATCAGCGTCAAACGGCAACACACCCGTAACCATCTCGTAGAACATTACGCCGACCGAGTAAATATCGGCCCTGCTGTCCGTTACACCGCCTCTGGCCTGTTCAGGTGATATATAATGCACCGAGCCAATAGCCCTATCTGTCATAGTGCGTGTAGCATTGTCGGCAAACCTTGCTATACCAAAGTCTGTTACCTTGATAGTGCCATCACGCAACAGCATTATATTTTGCGGTTTAATATCCCTGTGGAATATCCCGTTCCTGTGAGCGTGGTCTAATGCTTTAAGTATTTGTGTTTGAAAATGTATAGCCTCTCGCCAATTAACTATGCCCTGTTGCTCAATGTATTCCTTTAAAGTGATACCGTCAATATATTCCATAACAATATACTGAATCATATCACCAAAGCTAACATCGTAAATTTTGACAATATTAGGGTGCGATAGGACCGCTATCGCCTTAGACTCGTTTTTAAACCTACGAATAAAATCTGCATTATGCAAATATTCATCTTTTAAAATTTTGATAGAAACCTCTCTATCATCAATAGTATCATAACAATGGTAAACATACGCCATACCGCCAACACCGATAAGTTCGCCTATCTCGTATCTACCATCTAACTTTTTTCCTGTATATTTATCCATAGTAATAGTCCCTCCTTCCAGAATATCAATACATTACAACGGCAGTAATATTGTCATAACCACCGCCAGATTTTGCCTTATCTATTAGGGTTGACAGCAAATCATCACCCATATTTTGCGAAACTGTCATAACTATATCCGCACTTGATATACAATTAGTAAGTCCGTCTGTACAAACCAGCAACACATCACCAAACGCCATATCACAATTAATAAAATCAAATGTAACCTCGGACAATATACCCAACGCACGGGTAATATAATTTTTGTTAGGGTGATTTTCGGCTTCTTCCGGAGTGATTTCACCCCTGCGTACCAACTCCTGTACAACGGAGTGGTCCTCGGTTAATTGACTTAACTTTCCATCGTGAATAATATATGTCCTACTATCCCCTATGTGTGTAATGTAAATTTGCCCGTCCTTAACCAAAATAAATTCGCAAGTAGTTCCCATACCGTGTAACGCAACATCATTTTGTGCCATCTCAAAAATTACCCTGTTAGCCTCAGACATTACATCTACCATCTTTGATTTTATCTCCTGCGGATTAAGTTCAAGCGAAAACTCATCAATAAACTTCTCCTTAATAGTTTGGACTGCCGTTTGACTTGCTATGTTGCCACCATTCACTCCACCCATACCATCGCAAACAACTGCCCACGCACAAGTGTCGGACACATTGTGGCAATAAAAGGCATCTTGATTACTGTTTCTAACAAGACCTGTGTCTGATAATCCTAATATTCGCAAAATTTACACCTCCTTAAGTTTACTCTCGCTACGCCTTAGTTGACCGCAAGAAGCGTTTATATCGCTCCCTAAGGTTCTACGGACAGTAGCAGTTATTCCATATTTTGATAAGACCTTTGCAAAACTTTGCAACCGTTTAGTTTGACTCTTGTGATATCCTGTACCCTCAACATTGTTTACAGGTATAAGGTTTACATGACAAAGCATACCTCTTAATTTACTGCCCAACTCGTTAGCACAGGCATCGCTGTCGTTTACACCATCAATCATAGCGTATTCAAACGATATTCTTCTGCCTGTGGTTGCTGCGTAATCTCTGCACGCTTTGAGCAAAACATCGACAGGATATTTCTTGTTTACCGGCATAGTTTGACTCCTAATTTTGTCATTAGGTGCGTGGAGCGATACCGATAAAGTAAGTCCAAACCTATATTCTGCAAGTTTATATATTTTGTCAACAAGTCCGCAGGTAGAGAGTGATATGTGTCGCATACCGATATTTAAACCGTCCTCACTGCTGACAAGTTGTAAAAAACTAATTACATTGTCAAAATTGTCAAGTGGCTCGCCCATACCCATAAGCACAATGTTAGAAATACGGATATTTAAATCTCGCTGTGCTGTCTCAATCTGTGCTATCATCTCGGAGGCTGTTAAACTCCTCGAAAAGCCACTCTTGCCGGTTGCACAAAAGGTACAACCCATCTTGCAACCTACCTGTGTAGAGATACATATTGTGTAGCCGTGGTGATATTTCATTACAACGGACTCGACAAATTCGCCATCATTAAACCTAAATAAATACTTGACTGTACCGTCTATTTGTGATGTTAGCCGTCGTTGTATCTCCGCCTTAGCAATATAACAATTTTCACCCAATAATTCTATGAGAGTTTTCGGCAAATTATTCATTTGACCAAACTCGGTAACACCCTTGCACAGCCAACCGTATATTTGCTTTGCCCTAAATTTAGGGACTTGTAACTGCTCGGTTAGTTCGGTTATTTGCTCCAAACTCATAGATTTAATATCAATCATACATTTTCCTTTTTATATTCTTGATTTTTACATCTTTATACTATATACTTTTATGCCCTTATATTTTCTTTCTAAATACCGAGATAAAGAAACCATCATAGCCACCAATCTGCGGGAACAGGGTCAGCTGATTATTTGGCTCATCTATTTTGCGTACAATACCGTTTGGTAATATAATATTAATCGGCTCGAAGTCTGGGTGTTCTGACAGAAACCTGTCCGCATTAACATTGTTCTCAGATTTCCTGAGAGTACAGGTTGAATAAACAAGTATTCCGCCTGCCTTGACAAACTTTGAATTTACATCTAATATATCGTATTGAATTTTAGGTAATTCTTCTGTAAATAAATCTTCTTTGTATCTTATTTCGGGCTTTCTGCGTAAAATTCCCAACCCTGAACACGGCACATCACAGATTACACAGTCTGCCATAGGTAACTTTAATGTCCGACTGCTTGCGTCTCGCCTGTATGTCTTGACTATTGATATGCCAAGCCGGTTAGCACTTGCCTTAATCAACTTTAACTTATGGTCATATATATCACAAGCGTAAATCTCGCCCTTGTTACCCATATACTCGGCTATGGTTAGGGTCTTGCCACCAGGGGCAGCACATACATCAAGCACTGTCTGGTCAGGCTTAGGGTTAAGTGTAGCAACGCAAATCTGCGATGCCACATCTTGAATATGAAAGTCACCATCAATAAACGACTGCAAGCGTTCAATATTGCCCGTATCACTAACAAAAAGTGCGTTATCTATATACTTGACCTTTTCGACTTTTACTTTTTCTTCGTTAAGTTTATCAATCAATTTGTCTATATCTGTTTTGAGGGTGTTTACCCTTAGAGTAATCGGCGGTCTGCCGTTTAGAGTTTCTAAAATCTCTATGGCATTAGTCCTGCCATAATTGTTTATAAAATTATCGACAATTTCCTGCGGGCAAGAATACAGCACGCTTAAATATTGGTTAGTTGATTGGTCAGGCATTCTATATGCAAAGTTGTTGCGTATCATAGAACGCATAACTGCGTTAATAAACCCTGCTGATTTTTGCAGGCGGTGACTTTTGGCAAGTTTTACACTCTCGTTTACGGCGGCACTTTCAGGGACTTTGTTCATAAACAAAAGTTGCAAAGCACCCATACGGAGTATAATAAGTGTTTTGAGTTCAATTTTACTGATAGGAGTTGTTTTGGTATATTGCCTAATTATATAATCAAGCGTAATTTTCCGCTCAATCACGCCATATACCAACGCCGAGACAAACGAAGCATCTATATTGTTCAGTTTATTTTCTTTGATAGCATTATTAAGAGCAATATTTGAATACGCTCTCTCTGTTTCTATACTATATAGCACATTTAATGCTACTGTCCTTGCATCTGCCATTTATCCTCCGAATTTAACCAATAAAACTATTTATTTTGAGTGAATGTCCACGCAGGAAAACCTCGCTGTCCATTCTCTTTTTACCTTCAAGTTGAAGTTCCCTTATAATTACAGAGCCACTGCCACAGGCTATTGTGAGTGGCTCAGTTGATAAAATCTGACCTGCCTCACCGTTTTTGTCGCAAAGTTCTGTTTGATAAATTTTTAATTTTTTGCCGTTTACAGTGGTAAACGCTGTCGGGTACGGCGACAAGCCCCTTACCAAGTTATGAACTTGGATAGCACTGTCGTTCCAATTTATAAGGCACATTGACTTATCAAGCATACGAGCGTAGTCTGTTGTAGTTTCACCTTGTTTTTGTGGGGTAATCTCGCCTTTTTGAATTTTTTCGAGCGTTTCTACTATTAGGTCCGCACCCATTTGCGATAATTTATCGTGTAATTGTCCTGCGTTGTCGTTTGTGCCGATGGGGGTAACTGCTTTTAGAAGCATATCACCTGTATCAAGACCGCTATCCATTTGCATAGTTGTAACACCGCTCTCGCTCTCGCCGTTTATAACAGCCCAATTTATAGGTGCTGCACCACGATATTTAGGTAGCAGAGAGGCGTGAACATTTATACAGCCATATTTGCAAACATCAAGTATCCTTTGCGGTAGAATTTTGCCATAGGCTACAACAACCGCTACATCTGCGTTTATTTTCTTAAAAATTTCATAAACCTCATCAGACTTCATTGTTGTAGGCTGAAACACCTCTATATTGTGTTTAATCGCCCTTGCCTTAACAGGCGGTGGAGTCAGTTCGTATCCTCTGCCTTTTGGCTTATCCGGCTGTGTAAACACTGCCACTACATTATGCCCAGCATCTATAAGTGCATCTAAACAAGGTACTGCAAAGTCAGGTGTACCCATAAAAATTATATTCAATAGTTTCACCCCGTAAAATTATTCAATCTCATCTTTCCGCAACATTCTGATTGCAATTTGTTTGTACAATATACCGTCAAGGTGGTCTATCTCGTGGCAAAATGCCTTAGCAAGCAAGCCCTCACCCTTGACTGTAAACTCCTTGCCGTTTCTGTCTTGGGCCGCAACCGTTACATACATAGGCCTCTTGGTAAGCCCGTATTCATTAGGACAGGAAAGGCAACCCTCGGCAGTAACCTGCTCGCCTGCCTTAATAATAATTCTTGGATTTACAAGTTCAATTACGCCGTTGCCGACATCAACAACTACCACTCTTTTAATTACTCCAACCTGTGGAGCGGCAAGTCCGACACCTTCGGCATTGTGCATAGTTTGAGTCATATCATCAATAAGCTGTGCAAGTCTATCATCAAAAACCTCTACAACTCTACATTTTTTGTTAAGTATCGGGTCGCCCTCCCGTACTATATTGCGGATTGCCATTTTGAACCTCCTAATCAAAAGTTTACAGGGTTCATATCTGCATATACAGTTACATCTGCAAACTCTTTATTTTTGCCAAAATCTACAAGCAAACTGTTGAGCATCTCCCTGAACCTTTTGCCGTTGCGACATTTTATAATTAATCTATATCTGTATTTATTGTTAACCTTGCTAACAAGTGCCGATGACGGTCCGAGTATCCTGATTGGCAGGTCGGGATACCCTGTGCGACAGGTAATTGCCATTTGTGCAGAAAAATCATTTGCACATTTTACAACTGACAGTTGCTTTTTGCCCACAAAACCGACAACGCAAATATTAGCAAACGGCGGATATAACATAACCTTGCGAATATTTATCTCGCTGTTGTAAAACTCAATATAATTCTGCTGTGCCGCAAGTGATATTATAGTGTTATCAGGGGTCAGAGTTTGTATAATCGCCCTGCCCTTTTCATCACCACGACCGCTACGGCCTACCACCTGTGTTAAAAGTGCAAAGGCGTGTTCGTAACCTCTGAAATTGTCGGAATATAATATCTGGTCCGCATTAAGCACACCCACCAGAGTAACATTCGGGAAGTTAAGTCCCTTAGCCACCATTTGAGTACCAATCAAAATATCATACTCACCATTTGCAAAGGCAGTCAACTTTTTATCGTGCGAAAACTTCGCCATAGTTGTGTCTGCGTCCATACGCAATATACGGGCATCTGGGAAGATAGCGGATAATTCCTGCTCGGCTCGTTGAGTACCCATACCCGATAACCTAATATGGTTATCGCCACAATTCTTGCATACACCGCTATATTGCTCCGAATAACCGCAATAATGGCACATCATTCTATTATTCGCACTGTGATAAGTGAGCGAGATAGAGCAATTAGGACAAGTTGCCACTTCTTTACAGTTTGGACAGGACACAAAAGTATTATGCCCCCTACGGTTTAACAAAATTATAGATTGCTTTCCGTTTTCTAAATTTATACGCAGTTCCTCTGCAAGTCGAGCCGAAAACGAAGTAGTATTGCCAATAGCAAGTTCAACATTCATATCCTCGACTATAACATCAGGCAAAACTGCTTTGCCATATCTTTGGGATATTTGGCAAAACGAATAATTGCCGACCTTTGCGTTATAAAATGACTCTACATCGGGAGTAGCCGAACTTAACACAAGCAGACAATTATTAACCGTACACAAATATTTGGCAATATCCCGAGCGTGAAAGCGTGGCGTTGCCTCTGATTTATAGGTGTACTCGTGTTCCTCATCAATTATTATAAGTCCTAAATTTTGGATAGGTGCGAACACCGCCGACCGAGTGCCTACGGCAATTTTGGCAATACCCTTTTTGAGCCTTTTGTATTCATCAAGCCTCTCGCCCAATGACAAGGCACTATGCAATACTGCGACATCATCACCAAACCTATTCCTAAAAAGAGTTATAAGTTGAGTAGTAAGTGCAATCTCCGGCACCATAACGATAACACCCTTGCCATCGTTGTGGGCATCTTGCACCAATTTCATAAATACTGAAGTTTTGCCCGAACCCGTTACTCCGTAAAGCAACGATACAGAGGGCTTATTCTGCAAATATAAGCTGTACAAATGATTGTAAGCCTTAGTTTGCTCATCAGTCAAATTTATATCTTTTTGTATATTTTTGTTTGTATCATTTTCTAAAAAGGCTTGTCGGTAAACCTCTTGCTCATAATAATACAAGATATTTTTCTTAACAAGTCCATCTACGACTGCCTTTGTTACACCCAAAAAGTAACAAACCTCACTAACCGACACGCTACCCGTTGTCTGCAACAGTTCTATAACCTGTTGCTGTTTTGGGGTTAAATTCGGTATATCAGACAACTCATCAACAATAGCGACCATTTTGCGTGTTGCGTCCGAGGTTTGTCTAATAGCCTCCTCCTGTTTAATGAGTATCCCTTTTTTGACAAGTTCGTCAAATTTATCATTATCCAAATAACCAAAAGTATTCCTCAGAACATCTTCTTTGACAGGTTTACGCTTTCTTTGCAAGAAGTTTACAATGTTAATTTCCTCTCGCGAGAACTGCGATAAATCTGTTCCCAAGTCCTTTGGTAATGAATAAAAGAATTTTACCCTATAATTTATACCGGCAGGAAGCATAGCCTTGATTGCCTCGTAATAGGTACAAAAACAATGCGTCTTGATAAACTTTGCAAGTCCGAGCATCTGTTGCGATAATATCGGACTGTCGTCAAGCACGCTATCTATTTGTTTTAAATTGGTGTTATCACCCGACTTGATTTGTACAATCATCGCTTGGCGTTTGCGGTTACCTGTACCAAACGGCACTAAAACTCTCTTGCCGACCATTACAGCATCGACAAGTTTATCAGGTACAGAGTAATCAAACAAACGGTCAAATGTTATGTTAGTTTTGTCAACGACTGTACTAACTATAACAGAATTAGTCATTTATTTCCGGCTCGTAAATATCGTATTTACAACTCTTGAAATCTTCTACCGCAAGCAATACCGGCTTAATATTGGTAGGCTTACCTTCTTTATGAAGTTCGCTTGCAATTTCTCTTGCTCTTTTAGCAACACCGATTACTAAGGCATAACGGCTTTGTCTCCCGATAAGCATTTCATCTACTGATACCTTGTGCATAATTAAATCTCCTTAATATTCCGATTAGCGTTTGTGCTAATCGAATTCATATTATTATTTTAAAATAATTAAAAACTAATTAAATGTTAAATCAACTTAACGCTTACTGCGTTCGTTATTGATTATATTCATAACATCTTGAACAGCAACCTCTAAATTATCATTAACTACATTATAATCATAAGACTTGCCGATTTCAAGTTCCTTGGCTGAGGCAGCAATACGCCTTTGGATAGTTGCCTCGTCCTCTGTTCCCCTGCCACGCAGACGATTTTCAAGTTCCTGTATTGATGGCGGAGTAATAAAAATACTAACGCAGTCAGGGCAAATTTGCTTGATTTGCATACCGCCCTGAACCTCTATTTCAAGTATAACATTTTTGCCGGCATTAATCATATCCTCGACGGCTTTTTTAGGTGTGCCGTAGCGGTTACCGCAATACTCGGCATATTCCAAAAAACCGTTTTGGGCAATCATCTTGTCAAATTCATCTTTGGTAATAAAAAAATATTCCTTGCCGTGTGTTTCGCCTACCCGTGGTGAGCGTGTAGTAGCAGATACAGAGAGCATACAATTACTATCTCTGCTCAAAAGTTCCTTAACTATTGTGCCTTTGCCAACACCGGAACAACCCGTAAACACAATAAGCAAACCTTTATTCTTCATCTGTGTCATTCTCCTCTGTTCTGTTCCCTATTGTTTCGGGAGAAATAGCAGAAAGTATAATATGGTCGCTGTCTGTAATAAGTACAGCCTTGCATTTCCTGCCGTAAGTAGCATCTATAAGCTTGCCGCTATCCCTTGCCTCTGTAATCATACGCTTGATAGGGGCAGAGTCAGGACTGACAACCGCCACAAGTCTGCCCGCAGAAACAGTATTACCAAAACCTATGTTTATAAGTTTCATATCATTTCACCTGTATTATTCAATATTTTGAATTTGCTCTCTGATTTTTTCAAGTTCTGCCTTAATCTCGACAACCATATAAGCAATCTCTTTGTCAACACATTTTGAGCCGATAGTGTTACTCTCTCGGTTCATTTCCTGCAATATAAAGTCAAGTTTCCTGCCGATAGTGCCACCGTTGGCAAACATATTTTTAAATTGGTCAAAGTGACTCCTTAACCTGACTGTTTCCTCTGCAACGGCAACCTTGTCGGCAAAGATAGCAACCTCAGTCAAAACCCGTTGTTCATCAACAATACTGTTATTATCGAGGACTTCCTTGATTTTCTCGTAAAGCTTGTTGCTATATTCGGCGACAGTTTGCGGTGACCGCTCCTCTATATCACTGACAATAGAGAGAATTTTATCCGCCCTGAGCATTATATCATCATATAATTTTTGTCCCTCTGCCTCACGCATTTGGACAAATTTATCAACTGCACCGTTTACAACCTGCAACACCGCCGACCAAATCTCTTCCTCATCATCTTGCTGTTTAGCAACCGTGAATATATCGCTATATTTGGCAATAGTCGAAACCGATATATCATCAACAAGGCCATACACATCACGCAGTTCCCGCAACGCATTGACATAGCCGAGTGCAAGGTTATGATTAACAGTTATCTCGGTGGCACTGTTTTGTTTATCCGATACAGAAACATAGACATCTACCTTGCCCCTGAAAATATTTTGAGAAATATGTTTTTTTAGCCTTTCCTCCAAAAAGTTATATCCTCTGGATAATCTGCAACCAAACTCAAAATACCTATGGTTTACACCCTTAATCTCAACAGCAATATCCCGACCATCTATGTGCATTTCACATCTGCCAAACCCCGTCATAGACCTAATCATATATTTATCCCTCTTAATCAAAATAATCAGACTATTCCTTGTAAAAAATATTCCTATAATTACCTATTGTATCACATATATTGTAAATTAGCAATAGATGTATTACAACATTGTAACTATTTCTTTAAAAAATCTCTTTTCAAACACAAATTATTATGGTATAATGTATTTAATAATGCGAAAATATATTTAAAATAAGGAATGATTTACAATGTCCGGACATAACAAATGGAGTACCATTAAGCAAAAAAAGGGTAAAAATGATGCAGCCCGTGCTAAGATTTTTACCAAAGTAGGCAGGGAGATTATCGTTGCCGTTAAAGAGGGTGGCAGTGCTGACCCTAATGTAAACTCAAAACTTCGTGATATTATTGCTAAAGCAAAGGCAAACAATGTACCTAATGATAATATTGACAGACTTCTCAAAAAGGCTGCGGGTGATAGCAACTCCGCTAACTACGAGGCTATTCAATACGAGGGCTATGGTCCTTGCGGTGTTGCGGTTATTGTAGAAACACTTACAGATAACCGTAACCGTACAGCAGGTGATATGCGTCATTATTTTGATAAATTCGGCGGTAACTTGGGTACACTTGGTTGCGTTAGCTTTTTGTTTGAGCAAAAGGGCGTTCTTATAATTGAAAAAGAAGAAACAGAGGCAACTGAGGACAAGATTATGGAAGATGCACTCGAAGCAGGTGCGGCAGACTTTGAGGCTGATGAGGATATTTACACAATTTATACTGAGCCGACAGATATGGGTGCGGTTCGTGATGACCTGACAGCCAAGGGTTATGTGTTTGCGTCGGCAGAGGTTGAGATGGTACCAAGTACATACAGTGCTATTGATGACCCTGACCTGCGTGTTAAGATGCAACGGCTTCTTGATATGCTCGAAGATAACGATGATGTTCAAAATGTTTGGCACAACTGGGAGATACCTAACGAGGATTAACCTTGTTTTGTTAAATTTGTTTGATCGTTTTATTATTTAGCAGATTACCCCACTACATAGCGTAGTGGGGTCTTTTGTTACCATTAAAACTAACTTTTGTAATGCAAAAAGTTTTGCCCAAACTTTTTTGCTTGTGCTAACCTTTACAAAGCGAAAGTTTTGTTCAAACTTTTTGCCTGTACTAACCTTTACAATGCGAAAGTTTTGCACAAATTCTAACAAAGCGAAAGTTTTGTTCAAACTTTTTTGTCTGCACTAACCCTTACAATGCGAAAGTTTTGTTCAAACTTTTTCAAAAGTTTGTGGTTTCCAAAGGCAAAGCCTTTGGTCGCAACTAAATTGCGGGTAGCAATTTAGTGCGAAATAATGCCCCCAAACGCATTTGTGGGGGTGAATTGCAATAGTCCTTTGGACTATTGCAAGAGGGGACACTTTGCACGAGAAAGTGTCCCCTAATAACCCTTATTAGATTTTTACTTTTTATTTAAAAAAGTAATACTAATATAATAAAGCCCTATTTTGCATACTGTAATTATAAACAAATAAAGATTATAGAAAAATGACAGCTTAAAAAATTGAAAACTACGAAAAAAACACGGCAAAAGTATAGCAAAGTAAAATAAAAAGTCGCAACTAATTGCGACTTTTTAAAGTTTTGGCCCACCAAGAGGGACTCGAACCCCCGCTCTACAGAATCGGAATCTGTTGCGTTATCCAACTACGCTATTGATGGATATATTTAGTTGCGAATAACAAGTTTTTTATTTTTGTAAAGGGTACTCCGCTCCGCTATTCTAAACTCATCTTACTTGTTCGTTTTTAGGGGACACTTTCTCGTGCAAAGTGTCCCCTCTTGCAATAGTTACACTATTGCAATTCACCCCC
>CAZZHP010000022.1:0-12764 GCA_964653925.1 uncultured Eubacteriales bacterium
ATGATGACAAAGAATTTAAGGCAAGTCTCAAAGAAGTTATAGGTACAGCCAATTACACAAATGCTCTTGCTGAACTCAAAAACGGCACAGTTGACGCTATTGTACTTGATGAGGTAGTTGCACAAAGATTTATTTCTGATAACGCAAATACATATCGCCTTATCCAAAAAGACGGTGCTGATGACTTCCTTACACAAGAGGAGTATGTAATAGGCTTCCGCAAGGCTGACGAGGCACTTAAAAATAAAATAGTTGATACCCTCAAAGAGATGAAGGCAGATGGAACTCTTGCAGAAATTTCTACAAAATGGTTTGGCGGAGACATAACAACTATTGACTAATACTTTAAAAAGATATATAATAAAGACGATAAACAGCTAAAAATAAGGGCGAAGTACACTTCGCTCTTATTACTGTATATTTAGATGTGCCATTTATGAGGTGTTTTAGTGAACTATAATGTACTTTTACAAGAGATGTTGGGCGGTACAGTCAAGACGCTTGAGATATTCTTCTTGACAACAATATTTTCTCTACCGCTTGGTGTAATAGTGTGTATGGGCAGAATGTCCAAACACAAAATTATTTCATATCCTGTTCGGTTTTATTTATTGATAATGCGTGGTACTCCACTTATGCTACAACTTATGTTTGTGTTTTTTGGCTTAAAACCGTTGTTTGGCATACAATTACAAAGGTTTCCGGCGGCAATATTGGCGTTTGTGTTTAACTATGCCGCATATTTTGCCGAGATTTTCCGTGGCGGTATGGAGAGTATCCCAAATGGCCAATACGAAGCAGCCAAAGTACTTGGATATACCAATTCACAAACATTCTTTAAGATAGTTCTTCCTCAGGTTATCAAACGGGTTATGCCTCCTATGGGCAACGAATTTATAACACTTGTTAAAGATACATCTTTGGCACAAATAATATCTGTTGTTGAACTTATGAAGGTAACCCAAGATTTCGCAAATTCCGCTACAAACTTTATACCTTTTGTAATAGCAGGTGCATTTTACCTTATTATGAACTCGGTTGTTTCAAAGTGCTTTACAGTTATTGAAAAGAAACTCAGTTATTATAGGTGATTATATGGAAAAAATGTTAGAAGTTAAAAATGTAGTTAAAAGTTTCGGCAAATTAGAGGTTCTCAAAGACATTTCGTTAGAGGTTAATAAGGGTGATGTACTTGTAATTATCGGACCGTCAGGTTCGGGTAAGAGTACATTATTACGCTCAATAATGCAGCTCGAAACAATAGACAGCGGTGAGATAATTATTTGCGGCGAGAGGCTTGTTCATACCCACAGCGGTGTCGCAGTTTACGAGAGCAAAAAGAATTGTGTCAAAATCGGACTTCATTTGGGTCTGGTTTTTCAGAATTTTAATTTATTCCCACATTGGAATGTGTTGCAAAATATTACTCAATCGCAAATTTCAGTGCTTGGCGTTTCTAAATCAGATGCACAAAAAACTGCGATGGAGCTATTAAATAAGATGGGACTTGCTGATAAGGCGGACAGTTATCCACATCAGTTGTCTGGCGGTCAACAGCAGAGAGTTTCTATTGCTCGTGCTATGGCTATGAAGCCCGACATATTGTTGTTTGATGAGCCGACATCGGCACTTGACCCAGAACTTACAGGGGAAATCTTAAAGGTTATCCGTTCGCTTGCAGATGAAAAAATGACAATGGTTGTTGTCACTCACGAGATGAACTTTGCACGCAAGGTTGCGGATAAGGTGATTTTTATGGATAATGGATATATAGTTGAAAGCGGTACTCCCGATGAGGTGTTCTCAAATGCCCAAAATCAACGAACAAAAGAATTTTTACGCAAACTTGTCGAGGAGGACACATAATAATATGAAAAGAATAGTAATTAAAGTAGGAACATCAACCCTTACTTACGATAATGGACGCATAAACCTTAGACGCATTGAACAACTGTGCAAGGTTATTTGCGATTTACAGAACAGTGGCTACGAGATAGTTCTTGTATCATCAGGTGCTATTGGTGTTGGCGTCGGCAAACTCGGACTCAAATCACGCCCAACCGAGAACAAGGATAAACAAGCCGTTGCCGCTGTCGGTCAATGTGAACTTATGTTTATGTATGATAAACTTTTTGGTGAGTATAACCATACTGTTGCACAAATTTTGCTCACAAAATATGATGTTGAAAATGACCACAAGCGTCAGAATGTCATTAATACTATTGATACTTTGCTTGATATGAACATTATACCGATTGTAAACGAGAACGATACAGTTGCTATTGATGAACTTGAAGGTGCAAAAATTGGTGATAACGATATGCTTTCGGCGATTGTTTCGGTGCTTGTCAGTGCAGAAAAACTCATAATATTAACAGATATTGACGGGCTTTATAACGATAACCCAAGAACAAACCCTAACGCTAAAAAGATAGATGTAGTTGATAATATAACAGAGGATATCTTAAAGGTTGCAGGGGACACAGGCTCTAACCGTGGCACAGGCGGTATGATAACCAAACTTAAAGCCGCATCTTATGTTACCCGAGATGGAATAGATTGCTACATTATAAACGGCTCTAATCCTGCCAACTTGTACGATACCCTTGAAGATAAACCGATAGGTACACTTTTTAGAGGAGTGAAATAATTATGACAAATATTGAAATTTTAGGACAAAAGGCAAAGCAGGCATCTAAAATTCTTGCAATTACAGGTGAAACGGCCAAAAATAATGCCTTGCTTATGATAGCAGATGCGTTAGAGCAAAAGGCAGATTTTATAATCAATGCTAATAATATTGATATGGAAAACGGCAGGAACAACGGACTTACTAATTCTCTGCTTGACAGACTTAATCTTGATAATGCAAGAATTTGCGGTATGGCGAACGGCATTAGGAGCGTAGCGGCTCAGCCTGATCCGATAGGTGCTGTTGTCAGCGGTCAGCATTTGCCAAACGGCTTGCAAATCGAGAAAGTTACTGTACCGCTTGGTGTTATAGGAATTATTTTCGAGGCAAGACCTAATGTAACTGCCGACGCAGCAGCACTTTGCCTCAAAGCAGGCAACGCAGTAATTTTGCGTGGCGGTAAAGAGGCAATCAACTCTAACTTGGCTATAACAAAAGTTATGCGTGAGGCAATTAGGAACGCTAATCTTCCGGAAGATTGTGTTTCTATCATAGAGGATACTTCAAGGAATAGTGCAACGGAACTTATGCAGTTATCCGATTACCTTGATGTTCTTATTCCTCGTGGCGGTGCAGGACTTATTAGGGCGGTTGTCGAGAATGCCAAAGTACCTGTAATTGAGACAGGCGTAGGTAATTGTCATATTTATGTTGATAATTATGCCGATTTGGATATGGCGGCTAATATAATATTTAATGCCAAAACTTCCAGACCGTCTGTTTGCAACGCTATCGAAACAATATTAGTACACAAAGATGTTGCCCGTGATGCCCTGATTAAGATAAAGTCAAAACTTGATACCAAGAATGTAGAACTTCGTGGTTGTCAAATTACAAAGCAAATTTTGGGAGATAGTGTAGTTTTGGCAACAGAAGAAGATTATCAAAAGGAATTTTTGGACTATATACTTGCGGTTAAGGTTGTTGATGATATTGATGAGGCTATTAGCCATATTTCAAAATATAGTTCAGGGCATAGCGACTGTATTATTACAGATAGTTATCAAAATGCTGATAAGTTTGTCAACCAAGTCGACAGTGCTGCTGTTTATGTAAATGCTTCAACCCGTTTTACAGATGGCGGTGAGTTTGGTATGGGTGCCGAGATAGGTATTTCTACCCAAAAATTACACGCAAGAGGACCTATGGGAGTTAATCAGTTAACAAGTACAAAGTTCATTGTGCGTGGTAATGGTCAAGTCAGATAAAAAATTACACTCAAAGATAATTTGTCTTTGAGTGTTTTTAATGTAAATCTTTATGTATTAAATTTTATTACATCATTAGGTACATAAGTGCGAGCAGTGTATCAGGCTTTGGGTTTTCGTTTAACAAAATTAACATAAGTAGCATTACCAAACTACGCTCTTTGTCGTGTAAAACCATATCAAGCAGGTTGTTTTCGGGTTGTTCTTCGACCTTTTTTGGTGCAGTGTTTTGCGTTGGAATATTTGTGTTGTTTTGATTATCCAAGTTATTTTTGTTATCCCCGTTATCTGCGTTACCGCTGTTTGTATTGTTATTTACATTGATGGTCGCACCGTTACTTTTGTTATTATTAAAATAATTGTTATTAACTGTGTTTGAGCTGTTATCGGTTGACCTTTTGGTAGTCGGGTTAAATTGATTACCAAACGAGTGCATCTCTCTTACTCTACGCATAGCCTCTTGTTGCATAGTATCTATATTTGCCATTGACATCACCTAAAAGATACCACTGTTCTTTAAAAGTGGTAGTATTTTAAAAATTTTGAGTAATTTTTTAGCCTTTTCAAGTTTCGTTTTTCTCTCTCCGTTCAAAAACGGATACAAGGCATCTAATAATTTTGATGTTTCATCATCAGCGTTCATATTTTGCAGTAGTGGCATAACCCTTGCTATTGTGGTTATAGCCTCTTGATTACTAAGCAGTGATGACATATCAAACCCAGATGACTGAGATGATAATGGGTTAAAATTCTGCTGTGGCGGAGTTTGATTAGAATTTGCAAACATATTGCCTAATTGTGCAAGGTTCGGCATTTGTCTATTTGCAACATTATTGTTTTGCGGGGCTGACATATTAGAAGTGTCAAGCCCCATCATCGCTCCCAAACTTTTGAGTTGTTGCATAGCCTCAGGGTCATTTAAAATTTGTCCTATTTTATCTTGGATATTATTTTCCATAATTAGTTACCAAAAAATTTCTTAATCAAGGCTTGTGCCTGTGGACTTTCCATTATTTTTTTAGATGCATCAGGATTAGATAAGATTTGACTAACTTGTTTGGCTTGTGTCGGGTTAAGTTTAGATATAATATTATTTACATTACCCGATTGAACGGCATTTTGTACTTCTTCCTCGGAACAGCCCAAACCTTCGGATATTTTCTTGACAGCAGGGTTTACATTATTTTTTTTGTTGTTATTTTTCATAGTAACACCTCAATAAATTATATTGCAAATTTGTTAAAAATATGAGATAATAGAGTATATTAAATTTATAGGAGAATGGTTATGAAGGCATTAGTCTTTTCTGATACACATGGTAATTTTATAGATATGAACGAGGCTGTAAGCAAACACAGAGATTGCGAGATTATTATACATTGTGGTGATGGCGAGCAACAGATAGAGGACATCAAACTTGCATATCCCGACAAAATGGTTATAAACGTCTGCGGTAACTGTGATTGGTGCAGTAATGTTGTTGCAACTCAGTACTTTAGTATATTCAATAAAAAGATTATGGTTACACACGGACATAATTATAATGTAAAATATTCTTTGGATAAGCTGATTGCACAAGCCAAAAAGGAGAATTGCGATATAGTATGCTTTGGTCATACCCATAACGCCGTAAACGAGTATATCGACGGACTTTATGTATTTAACCCAGGTAGTTGTTCAAGATATAACGGCAGTTATGGTATTATTGATATAACTCCAAATGGCGATATATTAACAAATATAGTAAAATTATAATATGATTTTAAAATGAATTTTGTGCTAATTTATAGCTTTATATTGCTTTTTTGCACCTATTGTGTTAAAATAATAATATAGTTTGGTTGATTGGAATTGATGTTGTGAACTTTTTAGATTTTAAGTTTGATGACCAAGTAAATAAGCAATTATCATTATTAGAGCAAAATAACAGGATACCGCACGCAATTTTGGTAGATGGTGCAGATAAGCAGGCACGCAGTAACTTTTGTGATTTTCTATCTATGTGGGCAGTTTGTAACAGTAATGGTGACAAGCCTTGTGCCGTTTGCCGTGCTTGTTTGAACGCAAGGCATCACCGCCATGCAGATGTCAAATTTATAGAGGGTAGCGGCAAGACAAATTCTATCAGCGTTGACTCTATCAGGGCTATTACAGCAGATTGTGCGGTAATTCCAAACGAGGCAGATACAAAGGTATATATTATTGATGATGCGGACAAGCGTATGTCGGCTATATCACAAAACGCTTTTTTAAAGACTCTTGAGGAGCCACCTGCAAATGTGCTGTTTTTGCTATCGTGTAGTGATAATAACGCTATGCTTGAAACTGTACGGTCAAGGGCAACGCAATTTACACTTAGGGCAAAAACTAATTATAATCAGGACAATGTTGCAATAGCCGAAAAACTTGCCTTTGGGATAATAAACAGTGGCGAGTATAATTTATTAAAGATTATTTTTTCAATTAAGAATACAAGTGACTTAGATGCAATACTCGATTTAGTAGCATTATTATTCAGAGATGCCCTTATGCTTGTAAACGGTGCGAATACCGAACTAAACAGTGCGGTATCGGTGACCGTTTCAAAGAATATAACACGGGAGAAAATTATCGCTATTATTGATGTGGTAGCATCAGCAAGGTTAAAAATAAAGCAAAATGTTAATACAAACCTGCTCACAACTTGGTTGTGTGCAGAGTTTAGGAGGAAAATATGGCAGAAGTAATCGGTGTAAGATTTAAAGATGCTGGCAAAATTTATTATTTTGCCCCAAATGGTGATAAACTTAACAAAAATGATATGGTTGTTGTCGAAACTTCAAGGGGAATTAAATGTGGAACAGTTGCTATTCCTAACAAGGAAGTACCCGAGGAACAAATTATGCGTCCTCTCAAAGATTTGATAAGAATAGCAACAGATGAGGATATACAGCATTTAGAGGAAAACGACAGAAAAGAAAAAGAAGCATTTAAAATTTGTGAAGAAAAAATCAAAGAAAATGAACTCGAAATGAACTTGGTAGATGTTGAATATACCTTTGACAATACCAAAGTAATATTTTACTTTACCGCTGACGGCAGAATTGATTTCAGGAAACTCGTCAAGGACCTTGCCGCTATATTTAAGATAAGAATTGAACTTAGACAAATTGGTGTAAGAGATGAGTCCAAGATGATGGGCGGTCTTGGTATATGTGGCAGACCTTTTTGCTGTCATACATTTTTGGGAGAGTTTCAGCCTGTTTCTATTAAAATGGCTAAGAAGCAAGGTCTATCGCTCTCACCAACCAAAATTTCCGGTACTTGTGGCAGACTTATGTGTTGCTTAAATTATGAAC
Organism: uncultured Eubacteriales bacterium; assembly: GCA_964653925.1. Taxonomy (GTDB): domain Bacteria; phylum Bacillota; class Clostridia; order Oscillospirales; family Acutalibacteraceae; genus CAZXCG01. The sequence continues at coordinate 7,239 of CAZZHP010000022.1, forward strand.
ACGAGGCATATATGGACTTAATCAAGAGAACACCTCGAATTGGTGCGATAGTTGAGGTCGCTGAGGGTAGGGGTATAGTAGTTGACTCGAACATTTTAGTTGGCAAATTAAGTGTACACCTTGATAATACCCCTGAGGAAGCACCTGCAAGGACCTACAAAGTCGAAGAAGTCAAGATGATTAAAAATGGCTATTTAGAACCAGATACACAAGAGATGGAAGATTTAAGACATTTAGAGGAGTAATTTTTAATATAACATAGAACTTACAAAAATAATTGGGGGAATAATAATGAGGAAGATTAAACTAATTTTGACTTGTATTGTTTTGTGCTTACTATGCTGTTTGTCCGGTTGTATTTCTTCTAATACTAAGAATATAATCGAACTTAGTTATGATGAGAGCGTCTATTCTGATGATATGCAGGTCTATTGTTTCTCTGCCGGCAAGGCAGATGCCTTTTTGATTACTACGCCAAACAGTGCGGTTTTGATTGATACCGGCGAGAAAAATATGGGCAAAAAAATTTCTAAATATCTTAAACAAAAAGATATAGAAACTCTCGATTACCTTATTATTACTCATTTTGACAAGGACCATGTCGGCGGTGCTGCCAAGATAATCGACTCTGTAAATGTAGATAATATTGTCCAGACACCAAGGACAGAGAGTAGTGAAGAATACATTAATTACAAAACAGCCATAAGTGCCAGTAATGCGACTGTTACGACAGTAAACGGTGCGGTTAGTTTTGTGCTTGACAATGTTACTTATTACATAACATCTCCGCAAAGTGATAGATACCGTGTCGATGACGACAACAACTCCTCGCTTATTACTTCTGTAATAAACGGCAAAAATAAATTGTTATTTTTGGCTGATGCACAAGATTTTCGTTTAGAGGAATTTATAGAAACCAACAAACTTACTTATGATTTTATCAAATTCCCATATCACGGCAACTGGCAAGAGAGCCTTACAAGTCTGCTTGATTGTGTCAATACAAGTTATACGGTCATAACATCTTCGGATAAAGAGCCAGAAAATGATAAGACTATAGATTTGCTAAATGATTACGGTGTTCAAACATTCCTTACAAGGCAGGCACCTGTAATTATAAATAGTGACGGGCAGAATATTACTGTAAGGTATGATGAATAATATTCACAAAAAGCGAATTTTAATAAATTTTTATTAAAATTTATTGTATAAGGCGACATTTCATTACAAAAAAGTATTGAAAAATATTTTATATGATGATATAATCTTACTGTGTAAGTTTATAGAATACAATATTGATAATATGTTCTTGAGTTTATCCAGAATTTATTTGAAAGGAAAGTGTACTTATGATAACTGGCAATATTTTCAGAGATGCTATAATTTCCGGTTGCAATAATATTTGCTCGCAAAAATCACAAATAAACGATTTAAATATATTTCCTGTTCCAGATGGTGATACAGGTACAAATATGTCCATGACAATATCTGCTTCTGCTAAGGAACTTGCAAAGCTTAACGATTTAACCGTATCGGAGGTTGCTGCTAAAAATGCCTCGCTTATGTTGCGTGGTGCAAGGGGTAATTCGGGTGTTATCCTCTCGTTACTTTTTAGAGGAATTGCAAGGGGTTTTGAGGGCAAAACCGAGGTTGGTGGCAAGGATATAGTTAATGCACTCGGTATTGGTGTAGAGGCTATCTACAAGGCAGTTATGAAACCGACAGAGGGAACTATACTGACTATTGCTCGTGTCGCTTACGAGAAGGCTCTCGAATTTTGTCAAGATGACAGCGACGCTGTTGAGGTTTTCAAGGTTATTTGCGATGCAGGTAACGAGGCACTCAAACAGACTCCCGAGATGCTACATGTACTTAAAAAAGCGGGTGTAGTTGATGCCGGCGGTAAGGGTCTTTGCGTAATATTTGAGGGTATGCTTTCTGTTATTGAGAATGGTATTATTATAGACTCAACTGAACCAACAGAGGACAAAGGTGATGTCGATACATTCCGTAGTGCTGCTGCCGAGTTCGATGAGGTAATTAACTTTACATATTGTACTGAGTTTATCGTAGGCAGAAGCCCAGAGATAACAACAGACCCTTTGGAACTGCGTAAATATTTAGAAACTATTGGTGACTGTGTTGTAGTTGTTGATGATGAGGAAATAATCAAGGTTCATGTCCATACCGAACAACCTAACAACGCACTTGGCAAGGGACTTGAATTTGGTCAACTTCTGACAGTTAAGGTTGAGAATATGCGTGAACAACACAAGAATGTCAAAGCCGAAAATGATAGCAAAAAGCAAAGTTTGCAGGCGGTGCTACCAACTGAGGAATATGGTTTTGTTGCGGTAGCGGCAGGTAATGGCTTGGCTGATTTATTCAAGGACTTAGGTTGCAACAATCTAGTCAGTGGCGGTCAAAGTATGAACCCAAGCACTGATTCTATATACGAGGCGATTATGGCAACTCCTGCCAAGAAGGTCTTTGTATTGCCAAATAACAAGAATATCATTATGGCGGCTCAACAAACTGTCGATATGGTTAAGGATAGAGAGGTCATCGTACTACCGCTTAGAACTATCCCACAGGGTATAAGTGCTATGCTTGCATTTGACCCAGAGGCAACAGTCGAGGAGAACAGGGTTACAATGGTAGAAACAGCAGGTAATGTACAAACAGGTCAAGTTACATTTGCTGCCCGTGACTCCGAATTTGGCGGCAAAAAGGTCAAAGAAGGGGATATAATCGCACTAAATAATGGCAAGTTGACCATTAGCGACAAAACACCTGTCAAGGCACTTTATAAACTTGCCAAAGAAATGATTACCCGTGAAACATCTATTGTCACAGTTATTGCAGGTGAGGATACAACCGAGCAAGAAGCTCAGGAGGCAGTTGCACTCTTGCAAAAGAAATTCCCTAATATTGATATAATTCAGGTGGACGGTCGCCAACCTGTATATTACTTTATTTTGGGTGTTGAATAATAGATATAAGTAAATTTTAACCAATAAACAAGTAATCGTTTTACATATAAATTTGCGTCTCACCTTTTTGCAGGGAGACAGCAGGAGGTTTTTAATATGTCAAATCAAAAAATATTTAAGATGTCTTGTTTGGCAATCTTTACAGCACTAATATTTATATTAGTATTTACAGGAATTGGATATATTCCAATAGGTATAGGCTTTACGCTTACTATACTTACATTACCGCTCGCAGTAGGTGCGGTAACATTTGGTGCTAACGCAGGAGCGTACTTGGGCTTTGTGTTTGGACTCACAAGCCTTATGACCTGTTTGTTGGCTATGGACCAAATGGGTGTATGGCTATGGGCGATTAGTCCGCTAAGATGTATATTTACCTGTATTGTACCGAGAGTTATGGCTGGTTACTTATGCGGTAAAATTTTTGAAGTTTTATCCAAAATTTGCAAAAGTAAAGCAAATATTATCGCACATATAGTAGCAAACGCAAGTGCGGCGTTGCTCAATACAATTTTCTTTTTGAGTGCATTGTGGCTGTTTTACGGTCGTCATGAGGCTGTTACATATTATACAGACGGTTCATCTAATCTGTTTGTTGTAATTGTAGTTTTCGGCGGTGTTCAAGCCTTAATCGAGATAGCATCAAATATTATAATAGGTACAGCCATCACCAAAACACTCGAAGTAGTAAAACGCAAAATGAATCTTTGATTTATAACCAAATAATACAAACAGATAACGAAAGTTGTTAACATCTACAACTTTCGTTGTTTTTATATCAAAAACACGACAAAGTAAATTATTTTTACAAAGTACTTGACAATGATTTTGCATTTTATGTATAATACTATTGTAAATCGTTTTACAAATATAATAAGATATGGAGTATGGGTCGTGGAAAGTTTTTTATTAAAAGATAATGCGATTGCTTCTACAAAAAATAGCAGGAATTACGGCATAGATGCTTTGCGTATATTATCTATGTTTTTTGTGCTTGTATTACATGTATTGGGACACGGTGGAGTATTAAGCAATACAGTAGTGTTTACATCGCAATACGAGGTTGCTTGGTTTCTTGAAATAGGTGCATATTGTGCAGTAAACTGTTACGCAGTTATCTCCGGTTATGTAGGTGTCAATTCTAAATATAAATACAGTAGTATAGCAACACTTTGGTTTAGGGTTCTATTTTATAGTTTTAGTATTACACTTCTATTTAAGATATTAGGAATTGGTTCTATAGGGTATGGGGTGTTATTATTTTCTGCAATGCCTGTTTTATCTGGACAGTACTGGTATTTTACAGCATATTTTGCCATGTTTATGTTTATTCCTTTATTAAATATCGCTATAAATAAACTTAATAAAAGGCAGTTAGGCATATTGATTTTTACTATGTTTTTCTTGTTTTCCTGTACTTCTATTTGTAAATATGTCTTTGGTGAAAGTTTTAAGTTAAGTGGAGGATATTCTGCTTGGTGGTTAATTATTTTATATATTTTTGGTGGATATATAAAGAGGTATGACTTGTTCCAAAAAATCAAGAGATATGTCTGGCTCATTCTACACTTTACTATGGTAATATTAACTTGGCTATCAAAATTAATATTAGAAATTAGACCGGTCGGCGTTTTTAATTCCAATATTTTAGTTTCATATATTTCACCAACAATAACTTTATCAGCTATATGTTTATTGATGTTTTTTAAAGATTTAGAGTTTAAGTCTGTTACCAATAAAATAATAACCTTTTTATCACCATTGGCTTTTAGTGTGTATTTAATACATAATCATCCGTTAATTAATAAATATATGATAAAAGACAGCCTTTCTTCTCTTGCAAATTTACCGGCAATAGTTTTGCCATTTGCAGTAATAGGTGTGTCATTAGGTATATTTATAGTATGTTGTGCAATAGATTTGATAAGGGAACAATTATTTAAGGTCCTAAAAATAAAGCAAAGACTTAATAATCTTGAATATAAATATATCGGTGATTTGTGGAAGACATAATAAAATAATGTTTTAATAAAAACTAAAACTCCATCAGATAAGTTCTGATGGAGTTATTTTAGTGGATATATAAATCTTTTACGCCTCTTATTGCATAAATCTTGTTGCATAAATATAGATAATTACAATATAATTAAATGGTGATGTTTATGCAAAGGAAATTTATTTTAAGTTATATTGCGATTATATTTTTTGTTATTTTTACAATTTGGAGTATTTTGTTTAGGGCTACAATCAGTATTACACTTGATAATACAACCGATTATATTACTCCCCAAAATATACGGCACGATAATTACATATATGACAATCTGGACATATCCGATTATAATAACCAAAATATCCATAAGCTTAACAATATAAATAATTCAAATGAATTTGATGAAATTAATATAAACTCGGCTGGTGTCTTTGTTAAACAACAGGACAGCGACACTTGCACTCTTGCGGCGGCAACTATGATGTTAAGGCGAAGGGCAATACTCGACAATCGTGCTTGGCAAAATATAACCGAAAAATC
>CAZZHP010000023.1:0-12325 GCA_964653925.1 uncultured Eubacteriales bacterium
TCGGCTTTAAGTGTGGCTAAATATCCGCCAAAGATAACCATAGCGGCAGATGCCACCGCAATAACAACCATACATACGGTTTCGTCAATATTAAGCAAAACAGAACAAACACTTGTTAAGCCCTTATAAACCGATGCAGAATAAGGGAGCAAGAATATGAATATAACTGCTACTGAAAATAGTCTGATTTTTTCGCTCTTAAATCTAATTGCAAATAATTGTGGCATTGATTTTATTTGATGGTTATGAGTTATTTGCCTTGTCTTTTTGGCAAGTACCAACCACGCAAACAACGAACCGACAATTGCATTACCTATACCGATAAGTACGGACCAACCGCCGTATTGCCAACCACTTTTGCCGGAATATCCAATAAACATTACTGCCGAAAAATACGCAGTACCGTATGAAAACGCCGACATCCACGCACCTGCGTTTCGTTTGCCGACTGTAAAATCGGAAATATTCTTGCTACTTCTACTGCTAAATACGCTGACTAAAATTATAAACAGTGCGTAAACAGCAATAGAGATCCAAATAACTTGCTCTCTTGTCATTTTTTATCTTCCTTTACCTTATGATATAAAACTTTAACACCTAACCACTTAACCACTTAACCACATAAATGTTTTAACTCGTTAAAGTAGGCTGAGTGCTATACAATATATTATACAACAAATCTATAAAAAATCAAGTACTTTTTAACAAAATAATTCTTTATTAGCACTAAAAGGTAATTTAATTTTAATTTGTATCATAATATCTTTTAGTCAGTTTTATAAATAGGGGTGTTATAATGATTAAGCGTATAATGACAGGTTGTATTTTGGTTTGTTTTGTGGTTACCATGTTATGTGGCTGTACACAAATTATCAACTCACAGGCAGATGAGTTAAAGGCTTATACTTGGGTAGCCGAAAATGAAAACGGCACTACAATAACATTGAGCTTTGACATAAATTATGCCGAGATGAATTTTTATGGCAAAGATGAAATAACAACCACACAAATAAGCGGTAGTTGCATAGTTAGTGAAAACGGATTTATTATCACGGAAACTACCATTGGCGAAATACTTTACTTTGGTTATACCATATCGGGTGATATTGCAACAATTACCTATATGAAGCAGGAAATTCAGTTTAAAAAAGCAATCTGACACAAATTGCGGATATAATTAAGTGGCACTTCGTATAATACAAAGTGCCACTTTTTGCAAAATTATTTACATAATTATTATTTTAAATATAGTAAGTTAAAATGCGTTGGGGTGTAAATTTATAATGTTGCTGATTTCAACAAAAATACCGACATACAAAGGTACATCGGTATATATTTAACTTATATGTTTTAAATAATCTAAGAATTTTGAAAAATACTCGGGCAATTCGGAGTCAAATTCCATATATTTATTGGTAGTAGGATGCACGAAACCTATCATCTTGGCATGTAGGCATTGACCCTCGAACCATTGTTTTGACAAATCTCTGGCACCATAGACAGTATCGCCCGCTATTGGGTGTCCTAAATAAGCCGTATGCACACGAATTTGGTGCGTTCTGCCCGTTTCAAGTTTACAACTAATATGGCTATATCCCTTATATTCTGCGATTACATTGTAGTGCGTTACTGCGTTTCTTGAATTTTTATCGGTAACGGTCATTTTTTTGCGGTCAACAGGGTGTCGACCTATTGGGGCATTAACAGTTCCGCTCATAGACTTAAAATGACCGGTTGCAACCGCCTCATAACAGCGGGCAAAACTATGCTCCTTAATCTGTTCTGCAAGGCCCTTGTGGGCTAAATCGTTCTTTGCGACTATTAATAGTCCGCTTGTATTTTTGTCAATTCTATGCACAATTCCTGGCCTTAGCACTCCATTTATTCCCGACAGACTATCCTTACAATGATACATAAGTGCATTTACAAGAGTGCCTGTATAATTACCCGCCGCAGGATGGACAACCATTCCCTTTTGTTTGTTTACAACAAGCAAATCATTATCCTCGTAAATAATATCAAGCTTAATATTTTCGGGGGTAACCTCCTCATAGTTGCGTGGTTCGGGCAGATTTACAACTATCTGTTCGTTACCCTTTAATTTATAATTTTTAACCACACAAACAGAGTTAACCAAAATAGCACCCGTATCTATCAAATTTGCAATTGCACTCCTTGATAAATCGGTTAGTACTTCGGATAAGAATTTATCCAAACGCTCCCCTTTGTGTTCATCATCGACTCTAATTAACAAAGGCTCAATCATTTTTATCACTTTCTAACTTGTTACTGCCTTTAAATATATCCGAAAAGAAGAACAAATAAATAATAAACATAATTGTACCGGCAGTTACAAAATAATCTGCTATATTACATACCGGAGAAAAGAACGAAAGGCTCAGAAAATCAACTACAAAGCCATAAAAAATGCGGTCAATCAAGTTGCCAATTCCGCCACCAACTATAAAGGCAATAGCAAGATTTAATAATTTGCTGTTGGAATTATTTTTTACAAGGTATATTATCATTATAACGATAGCTATTATTGTAAAAATAATAAAGAATAACTGCTTATTTTGCAAAATGCCAAAGGCTGCCCCCCTATTCTCTACATAGGTAAGAGAAAAAAGGTTTGGTATAACTTGGACTGTGCCAACAGGTTCGAGATATGCCAATACAAGTCGTTTAGAGATAAAATCTACTAACACTATCAGTACAACACATATAAAAGATACTACAACCAAAAGAACACTCCTAACAAATGACGGTGTGTCAAATTGATACACCGTCATATTTTTTTATTTATCTTGATTATTCAATTTTAACCAAAAATTATTTTAAGACATTTGCACAATGGCTACAAAGTGTCGGGTGGTCAGCATCTGCACCGACTGTTGTGCTATAAGACCAACATCTCTCACATTTCTCACCATCTGCCTTTGAAACAGAAACAGTTAACTCGCCGTTATTGTCTGTTACAACTACTTGTGAAACAATCAATACATCTTTGAGTTCATTCTCTATTGATTTAACAAAGTTATATGTTTCGCCGCCACAAGCAAGTTCAACCTTGCAATCAAGTGAGGCTTTGACAATTTTGTCCTTGACAACAGTTTCAATTGACTTTTTGACTGTATCACGGAGTTCGTGAATTTTGTCCCAAGTTTGTGTAAATTGGGCATCAACAGCCAAATTAATCTCATTTGGCATTTGGTTAAACAATACACATTCTCTATCGGCATTACTATCGTGTGGCATATACTTCCAAATTTCGTCAGATGTATAAGCAAGGATAGGGCTAATCATCTTAGTCATAGCCTCCAATATAAGATACATAGCTGTTTGGGCGGCACGACGCTCCTTGCTGTTTGCATTCTCTATATAAAGTCTATTCTTGAGTACATCAAGATAGAAGTTGGACATATCAACAACACAGAAATTATGAATACCATGATAAACTTGGTGAAATTCAAAGGCATCATAACCAGCCTTGACCCTTTTAATAAGGTCATTGAGTTTGCTGATTGCCCACTTATCAATAGGCATAAGCTCGTTTAAATCAACCATATCTGTATCAGGGTTAAAGTCATAAAGGTTACCTAAAATATAACGGGCAGTATTTCTAATCTTGCGATAAGCCTCTGAAAGTTGTTTGAGGATATTATCAGAAATACGAATATCAGCGTGATAATCAGATGAAGCAACCCACAGGCGAAGTACATCTGCACCGTACTTATCAACAACCTCTTGAGGGTCAATGCCGTTACCGAGAGATTTGCTCATCTTTCTGCCTTCGCCATCAACTACCCAACCGTGTGTGAGTACTGTCTTGTAAGGTGCTTTGCCGTTTGTTGCAACAGATGTGAGAAGTGATGACTGGAACCAACCACGATATTGGTCCGCACCCTCAAGATAAAGGTCCGCCGGCCATTTGAGGTTATCCCTTTGTTTTAAAACGGCAGTATGCGAAGAACCGCTATCAAACCAAACATCCATAATATCTTTTTCTTTTTCAAATTCGGTACAGCCACATTTTTTGCATACAGTACCTGTCGGCAATATCTCGGCAGCAGAAAGTTCGTACCAAGCATCTGAACCTTTCTCTCTGAAAAGGTCTGCGACCGCCATCATAGCATCTCTGTCTATATATGGCTCGCCACAATCTTTGCAGAAGAAGATTGGAATAGGAACGCCCCATTTGCGTTGACGGGAAATACACCAGTCCTTACGCTCCCTAACCATAGATGTAATGCGGTCTTTACCCCATGCAGGTATCCACTCAACCTCATTGATGGCATTAACTGCCTCATCTTTGAAAGCGTCAACAGAACAGAACCATTGGTCAGTTGCTCTAAACAAGACAGGGTTCTTGCATCGCCAACAGTGCGGATATTGGTGGATAATCTTTTTGAGTGCAAATAAAGCGTTAATCTTATCCAAATGTTCAGCAATAGGTTTGTTAGCATCGGCAGTAGAAAGCCCTGCAAACATACCTGCCTCCTCTGTAAGATAGCCATCAGCATCAACAGGAACAATAATTGGAATTTGTGGATAATTACGGCAAACATTGTAGTCATCTACACCGTGTCCAGGTGCAGTATGAACACAACCTGTACCACTTTCAAGTGTTACATGGTCGCCAACTATTACAAGTGATTCTCTATCTATAAACGGGTGAGCAGTCTTGATAAGTTCAAGTTCGCTACCCTTAACAGTACCAACAACCTCGTAATCGGTAATCTCGGCAACTGACATAGCGTCCTTGTAGAGTTCCTCTGCCATTATATAGATTTCCTCGCCATTTTTAACGAGTACATAGTCAAATGACGGGCCAACACATATAGCAACATTGGCAGGCAAGGTCCAAGTTGTAGTTGTCCAAATTACAAAATAGCACTTGCTTGGGTCAACACCCATAGCGGAGAATTTGCCTAAATCATCAGTAACCTTGAATTTTACATAGATTGAATGGCAAGGGTCCTCGGCATATTCAATCTCTGCCTCTGCAAGAGCAGTCTTACAATCAGAACACCAATAAACAGGTTTAAGTCCTTTATAAATATAACCTTTACAAGCCATATCAGCAAAAACTTCGATTTGTTTTGCCTCGAACTCTGGTTTAAGTGTAATATACGGGTTATCCCACTCTGCCATTACACCCAATCTTTTGAATTGGTTGCGTTGGTCATTAAGATAACCGAGTGTAAATTCACGGCAAAGTTTACGAAGTTCAACATCAGAAATTGTACTTGAATTGCCAACACCTGCTTTTGCCCTCGCCTTTAATTCGGTAGGCAGGCCGTGAGTATCCCAACCAGGGATAAAAGGTGATTTAAAGCCTGACATATTCTTGTATCTAACAATTATATCTTTAAGTACCTTATTTAAAGCCGTACCGAGATGTATATTACCATTTGCATAAGGAGGGCCATCGTGTAATACATAGAGTGGTTTGCCCTCGTTTTTCTGCATAAGCTTGTTGTAAATCTCATTTTCTTCCCATTTTTGAAGCATAACAGGTTCAGTTGTAGGCAAACCTGCACGCATTGGGAAATCGGTTTGAGGCAAATTAAGAGTCTTGTTATAATCTTGTGCCATTTTTTTCTCTCCAATTATTTATATAAATTTGATTTTAGAACATAAATTAGATTTATTGTTCTTCAAAATCATAATCACTACCAAACTTTAAATTTAAAAATTTGTGTTGTTTCTTATCTTTTTTATTTTTAGATTTGATTACTTCAACCTCTTTTTTAGGTTCTGTCTTGGTTTCGAGGTTCCTGTTTTTGATAGAAAAACTCTGTGTTTTGTCCATGCTAACCTTATCATCTGCATTAGCATTTTTGTTAGCGTTTATACTTATTACCTTGTCCTCTGCTTTTACAGAAGGTCTTTCATCAATAATAACCTCTATTTTTGGCTCTTTTTTAACCTTTTGTTCGATTGTTTTGTTTTGCTGTTCGATGCCTGCATATTTTTTGTCAAGTTCATCTTTAGAAACTTTAACAGTTAATATGTTTTTCATATCTTTTACTGCGTTGATTTGCTCGTTATACAAATCAATAAGTTGCTCACGGAACTTAGTAACGGACTCCTCTAATGCTACCAACTCGTCTTTTTGTGCAAGTGTAGCCTTGTTTGCCTTTAAAATTATTTCGTCCGCCTTTGCTTGTGCTGCACTAACAATTTGCTCTGCCTTTGCATTAGCCTCGTTAATAATATTGTCGGCCTTAACAGAAGCCTCTGATATAGTATCCTTTGAAACTTTTTCTGAACGAATTAGTGCATTTCTGACTATATCCTCATCTGCACGATATTTCTCGAGTTTCTTTGCAAGGAAGTCAATTTTCTTCATAACTTCTGTTTTTTCTGTATTATAACTCTCGATAGTCGCAACAACATTGTCGATAAAGTTATCGACATCTTCGGCACTGTAACCTAATTTTTTTGCCCTTCTAAAACTGACATTTTTTATTTCTTCAATAGTAAGCATTAAAAACACTCCTTTTTTATTTATAAACTGATATTATAATTTTTATGCGATTTTTCTTTGTTTCGCCTAAAATATTCCCAATAATAAACTTTCCTGTTTTTCTTATTGATAACAAATCACCTGTTTTTAAATTACAGCTAACATTCTTGTTAATGTTATAATTAAGCGTAACTGCACCCGATAATATGAGCTGTGCAGTCTTATCCCTGCTTAAACCTGTAATTGCGGCGGTGATGGTATCAAGTCTAAGCGAAGAAACAATATAAATTTTATCCTCTAAATTTTGCGTGAAATCAAAATTAACTTGATTGAGATTATCTAAAATACGGACATTTACGCCAACAGAGCCAATCTTGGAAATTTGCCCGACTATGTATTCGGCTATCTTTTGCTCGGCAAATACGAGTGCGTTCCCATCGTTTATCAGTATATCGCCTATACTATCACGGGTTACTCCCAAAGCCATAATAGCACCCAAGAAATCTCTATGAGTTAATTTGTCAATTCTGCGATATTTAAATTGTATAACTTTAATTGGAAAGATACTGTCGGATATTGGCATATCATACGGAAAAATACCCAAAAAAGTTCGTGTTGCCCCACTATATCCACCAAAAAATATACAGTTTATACCTTTGATATAATCAAGGTATAATTTAGCATTAAATATTTGACATTCATTTAAAAATCCGATGCAAACCGGCTTCTGCCTTTGGTCGCATAGGCGAATTGCATCATCTATGCGACTGGTAATAGCATCAGATTTTAAATTATATTTGTCACTCATTAGTCAAATGTAACACCTATCTCTGATAATTGATTTACAACCTCTTCGCCTGTCATATCCGCATTGTTAGGTAAAATGATAAAAATATCATCATCAGAAATCTTTATGAGTTTGCCCCTGTTTGTGTAAACGACACCGCTAATAAAGTCTATTGTGCGTTTGGATACATCGGACTTAGCATTTTCAAAATTCAAAATAACAGTATTGTTCTTGATAATTTCATCAGCAATTTCGCCTGTTTCTCTGTTGGCAAAATCAGTAGGCTTGAACATTCTGAAATGCAAAGTCTTTTTAACATTCATATTTATAACCTTGTCCTGTGCAACTGAGGTGCTGTTGTTACCGCCCCTTGCGGTCCTATTGTTTTGATACCCTGAGTCAGAATAGAGTTCTTCTTCCTCGTATACCTCATCATCTTCAAAACCATAGTTGTTATCGTCCTCGGCGTACTCGATATCCTCTTTAGTACCAAAAATCTTATCCCAAAATTTCATTTCGCTTTCCTCCCGAAACATATTATTTATATAATTTTATCTAAGCAATATACAGCAAATTTTGATTTTTACAATATCAATACCTTCCAATATTGATACTTGCACTATATTACATAAATAAAATATACACACTTATATTATCTACTTTTTTTGACAATATGTCAATAAATAGTTTAAATATATTTTGAATTTTTTCATAATTTTTTTAAATTTTTATATCTTATATTGATATTAATGTCACTATTGACAATTTATAAAATATATGACATATATTGGTGCTGGGCTAATCAATAATCTTGCCATCGTATATATCAATACCCTCAGTAATTACCCTGTCATATAGCAAAAGGTAATCATCGGTTACGAGTTCGTCTGCATTAGGTTGAAGTTTGCAGATTACATAATCCTCGCCGGAATAAAGAATAACAATTTCCTTGAAATCTATTCTATGTGCATCAAGTACATACACGCCCTTAACGGTTTGGGTTGTATCTACGCCATCTTCCTCGACCTGTATAATTTCTTCGTGGATAGCACTCTTAGGTATCTTTAAACCTGAATATTCGGAAATGTTAATTTGTATATGTTCGTTTCTTGCCTTAACTATCTTTCCGTTTATTGTTTCTGAGGATAGTACTATGACCCCGTCCTGTTGCTTGTTTGGTTGATTTATAGCCTCTAAACTAACTTTTATTTCGTTGTTGGATATCAACGGCATAGAAATAGTTATCCCATCACTGTCGCAGTTGATAAATTTGAGGGCATCATCAGCAGAAATCTTTGCTACTATGTACCATTTTGAATTTGATATTACTTTGCCAATACAATTATACGGCACCTGAGTTTGTTTGATATTATCAAGTATATCAGCCGTAATAGATTTGACATCGGCATAAGCAATAGAACTTTCGTAACCATCACAGTTCGATACAAAATAGCCGGACTTATCGGATAAAACCTTGCTTTTGATATTAACTGTTGATTTAAGCGTGGCAACCTCCTGTTCGAGTTCCTCGACCTTATCGTTATAATTTTCGGAATCGCCAATTATAAATTCCCTTTGGTTAAGCAGGGAGAACAACTCTGTCTTGGTATCGTCAAGGTCTAAAATCTTGTTTTTGTTTATCATATCTACCATAGAGATTATCTTAGACTGTGTAGCGTTATTTATAGTTGTTAAATCGACTCCGATTTTTTTGTTCTTATGATTAACAGAGGACAAAATATCTATGTTTTGCTCTAACTTTTTTATTTCTTTGTAAGTGATTGCTTCTTCTTCATCTGCAAAAACATTGGCTATTGTACCGCCGACATTTACAGATTCGCCGTCATCAATTTCGTACGACAAAGCACCATTTGTATCCAGACAAATGCAGGTTTCCTCCCTAAATATCATAGCTTCGGCATCAATGCAATCACTTATAGTGCTTGGTACTGCCTCTTGTATTTCGTACTCAGAGAATTCAGAATTAATCATTCGGATAATTATATATAAAACAAAAAATATTGAAATAAAGGTAATTAAATATTTTTGTGATTTTGTATTAGCCATTTAATTTAAATCCCTCTTTTATTAAAACTTGCTTGGTATAAGCCAAAATTTCTTCATATCCTTCAAATTTATCGGAAAATATCCAGTGTATATTTTCGTCCCGTTTAAACCAAGTTAATTGTCGCTTGGCGTATCTGCGTGTTTCCATCTTTAATTTATCTATACATTCCTGCAAGGTCTTTTCGTGTCTAAAATACGGGAACAATTCCTTGCAACCGATAGCCTGTGCAGAAGTGCCACTGACATCGTTAAGTGACCTTTGGTAAACCTCAAAAGCCTCATCAACAAGCCCGTTTTGAACCATCTTATCTACCCTTATATTTATTCTGTCATAGAGTTTGTCCCTGTCATAACAAGTTAAGCCTATTTTTGTAGGGTTAAGATTTGATGGTATGCTATGCGATTTGGCGTTTAACTCGGTCATAGTTTGTCCTGTTAATCTGTAAACCTCAATAGCACGGATAATACGCTTTAAGTTGCGGGTTTGCGTTAAACTTTCGGCACTTTGTACATCGAACTTAGACAGAATATTGAGCATATAATCTATGCCGTTCTTGTCTGCAAGCTGGTATAATTCCTGCCTTAAATCATCATCAGATTTAATATCGGCAAATTGTGTGTTATTTAGTAGGGAATCTACATATAGACCTGTACCGCCGACAATAATCGGTACTTTGTTATTGCTGTGAATATTATTAATAATCTTGTTTGCTTGCACAACATAATCAGCAACGGAGTAGGACACATTGGTGTCAACAAAATCTATCATATAGTGCTTTATGCCACACATCTCTTGTGTTGTAGGTTTTGCAGTAGAAATATCCATACCACGATATATTTGCATAGAGTCGGCAGATACTATCTCACCGTTAAAGAGTTTTGCAAGCGACACACCAAGTGCCGTTTTGCCAGAGGCAGTAGGTCCTATCACACAAATAACATCTATCATCTTTACTCCCAACTAATTATAACAAAAGTATATTATAACAACTATACTCTGCCAAAGTACTTTTCTATCTGCCGTTTTGTCAGTACAACACAAACAGGTCTGCCGTGAGGGCAATATCGAATGTCGTTAAATTGGTCAACCCTTTTTGCAAGTTCGGTAAGTTCCTTATCGGTACTTATGTTACCTGCCTTGACAGCACTGCGACAGGCGATATTATGGAATATCCAGTCCATTTTGTCGGTGTTTAAATCACGCTTGTTTTCACTTAAATATCCTGCAATCTCAATAACTGTTTGTGAAATATCGGCATTGACTAAAAATTGCGGAACAGCACGGACTATTATATTGCCTGTACCAAAATCTTCTATATCAAAGTGCAACTGTCTGAACATATCAAGATTATTAAGAACGCTGTCATAATCTATCTTGTTGAGCGTAACTACAACAGGCGACAGCAAACCTTGCTCAAATATATCTGCCCCACCGTTCTTTAATTTTTCGTAAATAATTCTTTCGTGGGCAGCGTGTTTATCTATAAGTATTATTTGGTCGTTGCCTTTTTCGGCTATTATGTAGGTTTTGAATGCCTCACCAATATACCTGATAGGCGTTTGGTCGGCATCTGCAAGCAAATTTAAACTATCGTTTGAATTACCTGTATCATTTAACTCGCTATTAGTTAAAGTGCTGTCATTGTGTACTTCTTCATCACAATGTATAGAAACCTTATCATCGGCAAATTTATCGTCAAGAAATGGCTCAGCAACACCTTGAGGTATAATATCTGATATATTAATCTGCCTTACATTTGCATTTATATTTTGCGAAGAATTTGCACTATCCCTCAAAACTGTACTCTGCCTGTTGGCAGTAATGCTTGGGAAGATGTCCCTAAGATTTACGGTTTCAGTTTTAGGCACAATGGTCGGGTTGCTTGTAAATGACTCAAACGGTTTTTGCTTTGCGTTTGAATTTGAGTTTAACTCTATTTGTTTCCTGCTGTCAAACTGAAACAAGGCAGACTTGACTGCGTGGTAAACTGCGTTAAAAATCGGCTTTTCATTTACAAACCTTATCTCTAATTTGGCAGGGTGAACATTGACATCAACCATAGAATAAGCAATCTGTACATGTAGCACACAAGCAAGAAATTTGCCAACCATAACGCTACCTTTTGCTGCCTCATCAATGGCAACACTTGCAGTCTTGCTCCTAATATATCTGCCATTTATAAAGAAATTTTGCATATTACGGTTAGGCCTTGCACCCTCCGGCTTTGAGATATATCCGTTAATACGGATACCGTCTAACTCGTAACTAACAGGTATGAGCGTTGAGGTGAACTCCTTACCATAAATCGAATAGATGGCTGACTTAATGTTGCTATCACCGGCAGTTTTGAATATCTGTTTGCTGTCCTTGATGAATATAAAAGAAATTTCTGGGTGGGAAAGTGCGATTTTATCCATTAAATCGGATATTGCGTTACCCTCTGAAACATCTTTTTTGAGGAATTTAAGCCTTGCCGGCACATTGTAAAACAAATCTCTGATAATCATAGTTGTGCCTATCGGACAACCTGCATCTGTGATTACGCCGTCATTAGTATTGTCAATTATGTAAAGACTGCCAATCTCCTCATCTTTAGAGTGAGTCAAAAGTTCTACCCTTGACACTGCACAAATAGAGGCAAGGGCCTCGCCCCTAAACCCCAATGTACCAATATTATCAAGGTCATCTTGGTGTGAAACTTTGCTTGTTGCGTGTCGCAAAAATGCTACGCTTATATCATCACGCATAATTCCACAGCCATTATCAGTAACACGCATATAGGTTGTCCCGCCGTTTTTTATCTCGACAGTAATGCGAGTAGCACCGGAGTCAATGGAATTCTCGACAAGTTCCTTGATAACGGAACAAGGCCGCTCGATAACCTCACCGGCAGCAATAAGTTCGGCAATATGTTTATCAAGTACATTGATTTTACCCATATAAGTGTTCACTTCCTTTTATCTATAAATTTTACCTAATTAAACCATACCTTTTAATT
>CAZZHP010000024.1:0-3705 GCA_964653925.1 uncultured Eubacteriales bacterium
ATACCTCGCACTATATAGAGATATGTATGCTATCGGCATTATTGCACGAGCTTGGCCATCTATGTGCTATGCTTATTTGCAAAAGCAAGCCGAATTGCATAGAGATAGGGCTGTTTGCAATAAATATATCCGACACCAACAGAGGCAAACGGAAATTTATAGCGGAGATTTTTATAATTTATGCCGGCATAATAGTCAACATATTGACATTTATTATTTTTTACTGCATTTATAAATCAACTAATTTAGAGATATTGCTCAAAATAAGTATGTCATCACTTGTTATCGGTATCTTTAATCTGTTACCTGTTGCGACACTCGACGGGGGACAAGGTCTATGTTTAATATTACTCCGCAGGATAAGTTATCATCAAGCAGAGATAGTTATAAACATTCTGACTGTACTTATGTTGATACCGTTTACAGTTTGCGGTATAATAGTACTTTTTTATTCCAAGAATAATTTCTCGCTACTTGCAATCAGCCTGTACCTTATAATATCTTTAATTGTCCGCAAGGAGTTGATTTGAGCAAAAAGTTTATATTTATCATAATAAGGTTTACACATAGCCTGCTATGATGAATAATTTATGAAAAATCAAAAAACACTTTACATATTAGCAATAGGTTGGTATAATTAAGGTAGAAATTTACAAGGGGTATTTTGTGTAATGATTAAAAAAGAAGTTGAAAGATTACTGCTCGAAGTTCAAAAGCCTGCAAAATATGTAGGCGGAGAACTCAACAGCGTTGTCAAAGATAAATCTAAGGTTGATGTGCGTTTTGCGTTTTGTTTCCCAGATACCTACGAGGTTGGTATGTCCCATTTGGGCATCAAGATTTTGTACAGCCAATTTAACAGCGTACCGTATATTTGGTGCGAGCGTGTGTTTGCACCTTGGCTTGATATGGAGCAAAAGATGAGGGAGAATAACATTCCCCTTTACGCACTCGAAAGTGGCGACTCTCTGTCCGAGTTCGACTTTATCGGCTTTACCCTGCAATATGAGTTAAGTTATACCAATGTGCTTAATATGCTCAAACTTGGCAACATACCGATTTACTCAAAGGATAGGACAGAACTTAATAATATAGTTTGTGCAGGCGGACCGTGTACCTGTAATAGTGAGCCTTTGGCAGATTTTATTGATATTTTCTTTATGGGCGAGGGCGAAGAAGTCGACCTCGAAGTTATGGAATTATACAGAACTTGCCGGAAAGAAAACAAGAGCAAACAGGAATTTCTGGAACTTGCCGCACAAATCAAGGGCGTATATGTGCCTGCTTTGTACGAGGTCGAATATAATAATGATGGCACAATCAAGAGTTTTACTCCTACGCATAACGCACCGCCAAAGGTCGAAAAGCGTATTATGCTTGATATGGACAAGAGTTATTATCCCGATAACTTTGTCGTGCCTATGACCGAGATTATTCACGACAGGGCAACTCAGGAGATTTTTCGTGGCTGTATAAGGGGTTGCAGATTTTGTCAAGCAGGTTTTCTGTACAGACCGGTAAGGGAGAAGTCGGTTGACACTATCAACAGCCAATGTCATACACTTTGTGAGAATACAGGTTATGATGAGGTTTCGCTGTCCTCCCTAAGTTCGAGCGATTATACTCAGATTGTGCCGTTGCTTGATAAGTTAAACTCGTGGGCTAAGCCGGAGAAGGTCAGTTTATCTCTGCCGTCACTCCGTGTTGACGGTTTTACAGATGACATTGTAAGCAAGATAAAGACTGTCCGTAAGAGCGGACTTACCTTTGCACCTGAGGCAGGAACCCAGAGGTTGCGTGATGTTATCAACAAAAATGTACGGGAAGAAGAATTACTGAAAACTTGTTCGATAGCATTTAACGGTGGCTGGACTACTGTTAAGTTATATTTTATGATAGGTTTGCCTACCGAAACAGACGAAGATGTTGCCGGTATTGCACAACTCGCCCAAAAGGTTGTAGACTGTTTTTACCGTTGTGAAAACAGGACAAAGGGCAAGAGCGTGTCGGTAACCGCATCGGCATCAGCATTTGTCCCAAAGCCGTTTACACCGTTCCAATGGTTTGGACAAAACACTATTGAGCAATTCAGGCACAAGCAAATGCACCTTAAAGCGAATATTACCTCCAAAAAAATTACATACAATTATCACGATGCTGACACAAGTTACTTAGAGGCGGTATTTGCGAGGGGTGACAGAAAGTTATGCAAAGTTTTGGCACTTGCGTGTGAGAGGGGCTTCCACTTTGACAGTTGGAGCGACTGTTTCTCTCTTGCCAAATGGCTCGAACTTTTTAAGGACTGTGGCATAGACCCTGACTTTTATGCTACCCGCAGCAGAGATTTTGATGAGATTTTGCCTTGGGACTTTGTAGATTGCGGAGTAACAAAGGAATTTTTGATTAGAGAATATCAGCAAGCATTAAACGGCTGCACAACTCCGAATTGCCGTGAAAAGTGTAGCAACTGCGGTGCTGCTAAATACAAGGGAGGTGTTTGCTTTGAAAACCGTAAGAATATGGTTTGAGAAAGATGCGGAGTGTAGGTTTATATCTCACCTCGACCTTAACAGAGTAATTCTCAGGGCAATTCACAAGAGCAAATTACCCGTGTGGCATACAGAGGGCTTTAACCCTCACCCTTTTGCGACATTTGCTCTGCCGTTATCGTTAGGTTTTAGGGGCAAATACGAGTGCTTAGATGTTAAACTTGATGAAAATTATCCGCTCCAAGATATTCCCGATATGCTCAATGCCTGCCTGCCAAACGGCATTTGCGTTTACAAGGCAACAGACGCTGTTATGAAGGCGGGGGCGATTGCTTTTGCAAAATTTAATATGATTTTAGAGCCGGAAAATGTAACTGCCGATGTGCTTTTTGACAGCCTTGATAAACTGTTAAATATGCAAAATATACTTGTTGACAAAAAGTCAAAGTCAGGTATAAAACAGGTGGATATTAAACATTATATTGATGAATATTCGCTTAACAAAGCCGAAAACAGCGTAACACTTGACATAATTTTACCGGCAGGCAGTGTAGAGAACATCAACCCGTCGCTTATAGTTACAGCACTCGAAAATTATTTTGGTGAAAAGGTTTTTGCCGATATAACAAGGATAGCAATTTATAATTCAAATATGGACTTATTTATTTAAGGAGGTACAATATGAACATTTCTGTTTTGGGCAGTGGCCGTTGGGGCAGTTGTATTGCGTGGTATCTTGACAAAATTGGGCATAATGTAATATCCCGTGGGCTTGAAACCGCACCTGACTTTGTAGCTTTGCGTGATACAAGGCACAATGACTACCTTACTTTCAGAGAAAGCATAGAGGTTACATCTGACCTTGAAAGAGCCGTAAATCATGCCGAAGTTATAGTTATTTCTATTTCTTCGCAACATTTACGCTCTTATATAGCAGAGATTGCAGAATATAACCTTGATGGTAAGATTATAGTACTTTGTATGAAGGGTGTCGAGGAGAGTACCGGTCTGCGACTTTCACAAGTTGTAAGTGAATTTGTTGATGAGAGCAAGACGCCTATTGCGGTTTGGGTTGGCCCAGGTCACCCGCAAGATTATGTGCGTGGCATACCTAATTGTATGGTAATTGACAGTAATAACGATGAGGTTAAGCGTAAACTTGTCAAGGAGTTTTCGAGCGAACTTATCAGATTTTATATAGGTACAGACCTTATCG
>CAZZHP010000024.1:3805-12069 GCA_964653925.1 uncultured Eubacteriales bacterium
GTCAAGGAGTTTTCGAGCGAACTTATCAGATTTTATATAGGTACAGACCTTATCGGCAGCGAGATAGGTGCTGCTGCCAAAAATGTCATCGGAATTGCGGCAGGTATCCTTGACGGACTTGCATATACATCTCTTAAAGGTGCGTTAATGGCAAGAGGCACAAGGGAGATTGCCTTGTTAATCAAGTCGGCAGGAGGCAACGAGATGAGTGCCTATGGCCTGTGTCACTTGGGCGATTATGAGGCTACCCTTTTCTCAAAATGGAGTCATAACAGAATGTACGGCGAAGCATTTGCAAAGGGCGAAAAATACGAGAAACTTGCTGAGGGTGTTATGACATCAAAGGCACTTCTAAAACTTGCTGGCAAATACGGGACAGAGATGCCTATCGTGTCTGCCATTGTCAAGGTCTTGTTTGAAGATGTAGATATAAAATCAGAGATTGATAACCTGTTAATGCGTAGTGTAAAGAGCGAATTTTAATTGTAAAATCGGCATTAATAATAACAGTGCAAGGGGTTTTGGTGGGTCTTTTTCAAAAAAGACTTACCAAAACTTTATTTTTGCAAGGGGTTATATAATCAGCGATTTAGCATAAACTTTACTTTTGTATGTGTTTGTGCTAAAATATGATTAAAGACTAATAAGGGTGATATATATGAAATTCAATGGTGCTATATTTGATATGGACGGCCTTTTATTAGATACCGAGAAGCTCTACACACGATTTTGGTGCGAGGCAGGTCAACAATGCGGATATCCGTTTGAGTTGAAGCACGCTCTGAGTCTGCGTAGTCTAAGCAAAGAACTTGCTATCCAAAAGTTAAAAGGCTATTTTGGGCAAGATTTTGACTATCAGTCCGTGCATGATTTAAGGGTTGTGCTTATGGATAAATTTATAAAGGAAAACGGTGTCGAAGCCAAAAAAGGTGCAAGCGAACTTTTGGACTATTTAAGGCAAAATAATTACAAGATTGCCCTTGCCACATCAAGCCCGTTAGAGAGGGCAAGCGAACACTTATCATTGGTCGGTTTGTATGATTTTTTCGATGCGTTTGCGTGTCGCCCTATGGTCAAATTTGGCAAGCCTGCACCCGATATTTATTTGTTGGCTTGCGATAAATTAGGACTTGCTCCGCAGGAATGTGTCGCACTCGAAGATTCACCGACAGGGGTCAGGTCGGCATTTTCGGCAGGGTGTAGTGTAATAAATGTTCCCGATATGGATAAGCCCGATGCCGAAACTCAAAAAATGCTGTTTGCCTGCTGTAAAGATTTGGGGCAGGTAATAGACTTATTGCGGTCAATTTAGTTTGTTGTAATAAATATTTGATTATTTTGACAATATATGATACAATATAACTACTTAGTATAATATTAATAATTTAAAAATAGAGGAGAGCAATAAAGTGAGAAAGACTAAAATTGTTTGCACAATGGGACCTGCTTGTGATAGCAAAGAAACTATACTTAAAATGATAGATGCAGGTATGAATGTTGCCAGAATAAATATGTCGCACGGTACTTACGAGGAGCAGACCGAGCGTATAGACAGGATAAAAGAGGCAATAGCCGAGAGTGGCAAGACCGTTGCCATACTGCTTGATACAAAAGGTCCTGAGATAAGAATAGGCACTTTCGAAAGTGGCTCGGTAATTCTTGAAGATGGTCAAGATTTTACATTTTACAAAGATACCGAGGTCGGCAATCAAAGCGGTGTCAGCATATCTTATCCAAAACTTGTGGACTTGTTTAAGTCCGAAAGCGAGTCAGTTGGCCGTGAAATATTACTTGATGATGGCAAACTTATGCTCAAAGTTAAAGAGGTAACAAATGACGCTATTATTTGTAAAGTTATCAAGGGCGGTAAGTTATCCAACCGCAAGAGCATAAATATCCCTAATTATACAATTAATATGCCTTATATGAGTGCAAAGGATAGAGAGGATATAGAGTTTGGACTTAATCAAGGTGCGGATATTGTCGCTGCGTCTTTTGTCAGAAACGCTGATGATGTCATCAAATTGCGTGATTTTATTGAGAGTATAGGCTATGATGATGTCGAAATTGTTGCCAAGATAGAGAGCCAGAGCGGTGTAGATGATATAGACCGTATATTAGAGTTCGCCGATGGCATTATGGTTGCCCGTGGTGATATGGGCGTTGAAATTCCGTTTATTAAACTGCCTGAAATTCAAAAAACTCTTATCCGCAAGTGCGTTGCCGCCGGCAAATATGTAATCACCGCTACACAAATGCTTGAAAGTATGACTAACTCACCTCGCCCTACAAGAGCCGAAATCAGTGATGTTGCCAATGCGGTTTATGACGGCACAAGTGCGGTTATGTTATCGGGCGAATCTGCTGTCGGTCAATATCCTGTCGAGAGCGTTAAGGCACTCAATGATATTTGCAAAGAAGCAGAGTGTAATGACGAGCATATTGCCCTTAATCATTTTGTCAGCAGTTGTCAGCAGAAGAATACTTTCAGGGAGTGTATCTGCCGTGCTGCCAGAACTGTTGCACAGGAGTTGCACGCAAAGGCTATTATTGTGGAAAGTGCCACCGGTCATGTTGCAAGGGCTATGGCTCATTACAGACCGCAGTGTCCTATTATTGCAGTTGTTACCGATGCCAGAGTATCCAGAAAACTCAACTTGAATTGGGGCATTACTGCTATTATCGGCGAAGAAAAGCGTAATACTGATGAAATTACCAAACAGGCAATGAGCAAAGCCTTGCAGACAGGACTTGTCAAGAAGGGCGACACCGTAGTTGTAATATCATCTAACAAGACTTTGCCAACATCGGGCACAGATACCCTTAATGTCAGAATACTCTGATACAAAAATTTAAAAGGGAGTTTGACAAAATGGAAAAATTAACGAGAATTGCAAGTTTTAATGTTGACCATAACACGCTCGAAAGAGGCGTGTATGTATCCCGTGTTGATGGTGATATAACTACTTATGATATGCGTTTTGTCAAGCCGAACACACCGCCGTTCTTGCCAAATGCGGTTATGCACACCATTGAGCATTTGTTTGCAACCTATGCCCGCAACTCCGCTTACGCAGATAAGGTAATTTATTTTGGCCCTATGGGTTGCAGGACAGGCTTCTACTTTTTATTAAGGGATACCGACAGAGCGGTTGCGTTAAATCTTATCAAAGAACTTGTCCAAAAATGTATGTCGCATCAGGGAGAAATCCCAGGGCGGAGTGCTATTGAATGTGGCAATTATTTAGAGATGGATTTTGACGGAGCGGTTACAACTTTGAAAGAATATTACAATGTAATCAGGGACAAAACAGTAGAAAATCTTAATTATTAATATGCAAATCTAACAAAACAAACACCTCTTTTATATAATTAGTTTGTACAATTATTACAAAGTTTCAAAAATGTATTGATTTTAAAATTATTTTTGGTATAATAGTAGTAACATTTTTGTAATAATTATTGTAACTAATTTGTAAAGGGGTGTTAATTTGTTAACAGATAAAGTTAAAACTGTAATTGATAAAATTTCAAATAAAGTTAATAAGTTATTGGGCAAAACAAAATTAGCATCAAAAAATATCCTTAAAATTATTGCAAATAAACTCAAAATGCGTTTTGCAAAAATTTACAGATTTATCGGCAGAAGGCTTGTTAATATTAAGAACAGTAAATCAGCAAGGATAAATTTTGTTACTAATTATATTATTCCGGTCATTACGGTTGTGGCATTGATTATTACTTTTGCACAGTTGTCAACTAAGCAATTTGGGTTAACCGTTAAATACGACGGCCAAACGATTGCAACTATCCATAACGAGTCGGTAATTGATAAGGCACAGGAGATTTTCAACTATAATTGTTGCTTGCCTGTCGAAGATGCGACTACTCCTATAACTTACGAGATAACAGAGATTAAAAACGAAGATGTAGAGATTTCTTCCTTTTCTATATTCAAAAAGATTGTCAGTATGAACGAGGACCTTACAAAAGATGTAGTGGGCATTTATATTGATGGTGACTTTATCGGTGCTACCGATGATGAGGCTGGACTGAAATCAGCAGTAAACAATTTGTTTAATAATTATAAAAATTCAAGCGAGGGTACAACTAATATCGAATGTAGCAACAAAATTCAGTATGTATCGGGTATTTATCCTAAGTCTGCCCTGTACAGTTGCGATGAATTAGTTGATAAAATTTCCGGTTTGCTTGATGTAATGGTTGTCAAAGATGTCTACGAAACAACCGAGATACCATATCAAGTGGAATATGTAACATCAGATAGCATATATGCAGGATATACTTCGGTAGAGGTTGACGGTCAAAACGGAACAGAAACCACAACTACAAGGAATAAATATTCAGGTGATGAACTTGTTAGTTCACAATGTTTAGGTACTTATGTTACCGAAGAACCTGTAAATGAGGTCATATCTGTTGGCTCAAAAGAAGTCCCGTCGCAGTCGGGTGAGGTAGTGCTAACTTGGCCGGCACCTACTATTGTAGGGTACGAGAGTGATTTTGGCTATCGTTGGGGCAGAATGCACAACGGCGTTGACTTTTCGGGTGCGAATTGCTATGGCGATAGTATAGTTGCAGCCGATGGTGGCGTAGTAACTTTTGCCGGTTATGATGACAGTGGCTACGGATATTATATTATAATAGACCACCAAAATGGTATGAAGACATTATACGGACATTGTAGCGAACTTTATGTATCGGCAGGGGATAATGTAGCCGACGGTGAGTGCATAGCCGCTATTGGTTCATCTGGCAGGTCAACGGGGGCACATTTACATTTTGAGGTTCGTATAAACGATACACCGGTTAATCCAAAGTTATTTTTATAAACCTTTCTATTTTTTCTCCGGACAATTAATTTTGTCCGGAGTTTTTTGTGCAAATTATCGCAAATATAATATGCTATTGGCAATAAAAAATGCCCCTCATATAAGGTGAGGGGCAAAAATTACTTAAACAATAATCAAAAATTAGAGTTCAGCAAAGTATTTGATTGTTCTAACCATTTGGCTTGTGTAACTGTTCTCGTTATCATACCAAGAAACAACTTGAACTTCGTAAAGGTCATCAGCAATCTTGCAAACCATTGTTTGTGTTGCATCAAACAATGAACCGTACTTCATACCGATTACATCAGAAGAAACGATTTCGTCTGTGTTGTAACCAAATGACTCAGAAGCAGCGGCCTTCATAGCAGCGTTGATGCCGTCCTTAGTTACATCTGTACCCTTAACAACAGCTGTAAGGATAGTTGTTGAACCTGTTGGAACAGGAACTCTTTGTGCAGAACCGATAAGTTTGCCGTTGAGCTCAGGTATAACAAGGCCGATAGCCTTAGCAGCACCTGTTGAGTTAGGAACGATGTTAGCAGCACCTGCACGAGCTCTTCTGTAATCGCCCTTTCTGTGTGGACCATCAAGAATCATTTGGTCGCCTGTGTAAGCGTGAATTGTTGACATAATACCGCTTTGAATTGGAGCGTAATCGTTAAGAGCCTTAGCCATAGGAGCGAGGCAGTTTGTTGTGCAAGAAGCAGCAGAGATGATTGTGTCATCAGCTGTAAGTGTCTTTTCGTTAACTGAGAAAACGATTGTAGGAAGGTCGTTACCAGCAGGAGCAGAAATAACAACTTTCTTAGCACCGGCATTGATATGAGCTTGTGCCTTATCCTTTGAGCAGTAGAAACCTGTGCATTCAAGAACTACATCAACACCGATTTCGCCCCATGGGAGTTCAGCAGCGTTAGCCTTAGCATAAATTTTGAGTTCCTTACCGTCAACTGTGATTGTACCAGCCTCATCGTTAGCCTCAACTGTGTGAAGACCTTCGCCGATTTTGCCACAGTAGCCACCTTGTGCTGTGTCATACTTGAGAAGTTGAGCGAGCATTGAAGGTTTTGTAAGGTCGTTGATAGCAACAACATCGTAACCTTCTGCACCAAACATTTGTCTGAAAGCAAGACGACCTATACGGCCAAAACCGTTAATAGCAACTTTAACTGACATTTTAAATTCCTCCATTGTAGATAAATATTTTTATACCAAAATTATATGGTACTTATATAATAGTACATTTTTGAAAAAATATCAATACTTTGGGGAAAATTAGGTTGACTTTTTTTAAAAATTTTGTAATTTTAGATTTTTTTTCTTGAGTAATTGACTTACTTTTGTATATTTTTCTTGACAGCAAAGTAAAAATCATTTATAATATATATGTAATCTATAATGATAAAGATTATTATAGATTATTTTTATTTGTATTAAGATTCAGTATTGAGTCGTTAATTTATAGATAATCATTATATATTTTCTAAAATGCGGTTTTACATACTTGCATACTTTCTTATATTTATTGTTCTTTTATATAAATATTTTTGAATTGAATAATTAAAAGTGAATATTAACTTAACGGCACTTGCTGATTTATTACAATCTTATAAAATTCAGAGAGGAAGTTGACCAATGGAATGGTGGTTAATTATCTTGCTTTGTATTATGACTCTGGTAATTGGTGGCGTAGTCGGTACTTTTATAGGTGTCGCCCATAGAAAAAAGGTCGCAGAGGCAGAGATTGGTAGTGCAGAGGAAGAAGCAAAACGCATCGTTGATGAGGCTGTTAAAAATGCTGAGGCTAAAAAGAAAGAAATTTTAATCGAAGGCAAAGATGAACTTCATAAGTTAAGGACAAACAACGAGCGAGAACTCGCAGAGCGTCGCAAAGAAGTCCAAAGACAAGAACGCCGAGTTCAACAAAAAGAGGAAACCCTCGACAAAAAGATAGATTCAGTAGAGGCAAAAGAGGACAAGGTTGTCAAAAAACTCAAAGAAGCCGATGAAAAAATCGAAGAAGCCGAGAAAATTAAGCGTAGCCAGTTCGAGATGCTCGAAAAGGTTTCAGGCTACACCGCAGAACAAGCAAAGGCTTATTTGCTTGCTCAACTTGAAAGTGAATTAATTCACGAAAAATCTGTTAAACTCCTCGAAATTGAGCAACAACTCAAAGATGAGGCTGATAAAAAGGCAAGAAACATTATTACCCTTTCAATTCAAAGGCTTGCTGCTGAGCAGGTTGCAGAGGCAACAGTGTCTGTTGTTCCTTTGCCAAATGATGAAATGAAGGGAAGAATTATCGGCAGAGAGGGCAGAAATATCCGTGCTATCGAAACAATGACAGGTGTTGACCTTATTATTGATGATACACCGGAGGCTATTACTTTATCAAGTTTTGAGCCGGTCAGGAGAGAGATTGCCCGTGTTGCACTCGAAAAACTTATTGCCGATGGCAGAATTCACCCTGCAAAAATTGAAGAAATGGTTGAAAAATCTCGCAAAGAAGTTGAACAAAATATTAGACAAGAGGGCGAGAGGGCAGTCATCGAGGTTGGCATAAACGGCATTCACCCTGAACTTATCAAGTTGCTAGGCCGTTTGAGTTACCGCACAAGTTATGGACAAAATGTGCTTAACCATTCATTAGAGGTTGCTTATTTGTCCGGTATGATTGCGTCGGAGATTGGCATTAACCCTACTATTCCAAAGAGGGCTGGCTTGTTGCACGACATAGGCAAGGCACTCGACCACGAGATGGAGGGTAGCCATATTGATTTGGGTGTAGAAGTTGCTAAAAAGTACAAGGAGAGCGAGGCTGTGGTTCACGCTATCCACGCTCACCACGGCGATATAGAGGCCAAGTCCTTAACCGCTTGCATTGTTCAGGCTGCCGATGCTATTTCCGCTGCAAGACCAGGTGCAAGAAGGGAAAATATCGAGATTTATATTAAGCGTTTGCAAAAACTCGAGGAGGTTGCACAGTCGTTCGAGGGCGTTGAGCGTTGCTATGCTATTCAGGCAGGCCGTGAAATCAGAGTTATGATTAAGCCAGAGGTTGTCAACGATGAGCGTATGGTAATTCTCGCCCGTGATATATGCAAGAAGATTGAGTCTGATTTGGAATACCCAGGTCAAATCAAGGTAAACCTTATTCGTGAATCTCGTGCTGTAGATTTTGCAAAATAATTTTTAATACGATAAATTATGCCAACATTTCCGTTGGCATTTTTATTTTTATATTCAGCAAAAAACTCTATAAATATTTAAAATATTCTAAATTTCCACCCCCAAAACCGACTGAATATAACAAAGTGGAAGGGTAGGGGGTGGGAGAGATAAAGAAAGATGAGGAGAAAAACGGCTTAGGGTAGCCGTTTTTATGGCGGGGAGAAAGTTTTTTTCAAAAAA
>CAZZHP010000025.1:0-11643 GCA_964653925.1 uncultured Eubacteriales bacterium
GATAAATTTAGCTCAATTATCAAGGGAACTCGGTTGTAATGTTATGGATAATGAATTATTATCTCAGCATACAACCTTTAAAACAGGCGGAAGTGCCAGATTATTTATAGAAGTAAACACAGAGTTGGCATTGTCCGCTCTGCTCAAATACATAGATGACAACAAAATAAAATACTTTCTGCTCGGTAACGGGAGTAATGTTTTAGCACCTGATGAGGGTTTTAACGGCGTTGTGCTTTGCCTTAAAGGTGATTTTTGCAATATACAAATGACCGGTGACAGCACTGTTTATTGCGGTGCAGGTGTCAGCCTTGCCAAGTGTTGCAAATTTGCACTTGATAATGCTCTATCTGGGTTTGAATTTGCGTGGGGTATCCCAGGGACTTTGGGCGGTGCAGTTTATATGAACGCAGGTGCTTATATATCCGAGATAAAAAATATTATCACATCTTGCAGATATATGACTTACGATGGCAAGATTTCGGAATTTGCCGTATATGATATGGACCTATCATATAGACACAGTATATTCCATAATTTTAGGGCAGTAATTTTAGGTGCTACATTTAAGCTTAATTTATCTAACAAAGAGTCTATAAAATCGCTTATGGACGATTTTATGCAACGACGCAAGAGCAAGCAACCGCTTGAATATCCAAGTGCAGGCAGTACATTCAAGCGACCTGTCGGTTATTTTGCAGGTGCAGTAATCGAGGAATGTGGGCTCAAAGGCTATGCCGTTGGCGGAGCAGAGGTCAGCACCAAACACTCCGGCTTTGTTATTAACAAGGCCAACGCTACAAGTAATGATATAAAAACTTTGATACAAAATGTTCAAGATATAGTTTACACACAGACAGGGCTTAAACTTGAACGGGAAGTTATATATATGTAAATACTCAATGTATTTTTAATATATTTTATAAGGGTGGTAAAATGTCGTTTGCTTACGATGTCAAGAGGGAACTTTGTTCATTACCGATAGTCGATTACAGTTATGTCAAGGCAGAATATTACGGTATGTTACTATTTTGCAAAAAATTTACGGACAAAGAGATAATATTCACAACAGAACACAAGTTAGTGGCACATAGATTTGCAAATTTTTCTAATATGCTTTATTCACCGATTATAGAAAAGAGGGTCGGACTTAACGCCAGAAGGGGCGAAAATGTCCTAAATACCCTTACTTTTATAGAGGAGGATAAGTGCAGGCAGATTTTTGAGGATATGGGGCATAACAGCAGGGAGATTTCTATTAGGCTTAATCGTGGCAACATTGACAGCGAGAACGCAACAGCCGATTTTATACGGGGAGTTTTCTTATCCTGCGGTAGTGTTACAGACCCGCAAAAGAATTATCACCTCGAATTTAATATATCACACAAACGGCTTTGCGAAGATTTCTGCAAATTATTGTCAGAGATTAACGAATTTATGGTTGAACCTCGAATTGTAAACCGCAACGGCGTTTATGTCGCTTATATAAAGGATAGTGAGGAGATAACCGACCTGTTGACCTATATGGGTGCAACTAATTGTGCTATGAACATTATCGGCACAAAGGCTATGAAACAGTTACGCAATAATGTTAACCGTATTGCTAATTCCGAGTACGCTAATTTATCCAAGATTGCAACTGCGTCGAGTAAACAGATTAAGGCTATCATTGGCATAGATAACAAGGTCGGACTCGAAACTTTGCCGACCGAGTTGTATGAGGTTGCCAAGATAAGATTAGAGTACCCCGAAATGTCTTTGAGGGATATTGGTATGGAACTTAGCCCTAATATAAGCCGTAGCGGAGTTAATCATAGAATTAATAAAATTTTAGATATAGCCAAAAATTTAGGTGTGTTGGAGGAATAACAATGAACAAAAAAATTACCCTGATAGATGCCCAGAACCGTCTTGATGAGATAGTTAATATTATGAATGACAAGAGTTTATCGTTTGATGACCTTTTGAGATATTACGAGGAGGCAACCAAACTGCTTGCTTTTTCGTACAAAGAGATAAACAAAAACAAGGGTAAATTTGAGCAGTTAAAGGATAAACTTGACAAGGTTCGCCTTGATATGGAGGACGATAACAATGAATAAAGAAATTTTAATGATAGAAAATGCACTTAAATCATATCTGCCGTCAAAAGGCACATTGTATGACAATTTAATAGAGTCAATAGATTACTCATTACAGGCAGGTGGCAAGAGGGTAAGGCCTCGCTTGACATTGGCATTTTGCAGAGCGTGTGGCGGTACAGATGATATGGCACTCCCGTTTGCCTGTGCTATCGAGATGATACATACTTACTCACTTATACACGATGATTTGCCTTGTATGGATAACGATGACTTCCGCAGGGGCAAACCATCTAACCACAAGGTTTATGGCGAGGATATTGCACTTTTGGCAGGCGATGCTTTGCAGAGCCTTGCATTCGAGGTTGTTACAAATGACAGTATTGATGTATCTGCCGATTTAGTATTAAGGGCTGTAAATATACTTGCCAAATACTGTGGTACTGTCGGTATGGTCGGCGGTCAGGTTATAGACCTTGAACACGAGGGCAAAAAAGCCGATATAGAAGTTATCAGAGAAATGTACAGTAACAAGACTAGTGCGTTAATCAAGGCCGCTTGTTGTATGGGTGCGGTTATCGCAGGTGCAACTGATGATAAGGTCAAAGCCGCCACTGTTTACGCAGAGAATATTGGGATTGCGTTCCAGATAGTAGATGATATATTAGATGTTACCTCAACAAGCGAGGAATTAGGCAAACCAATCGGTAGTGATGCCCAGAACGACAAGTCCACTTATGTTTCACTTTTGGGCATAGATAAATGCAAAGAACTTGTAGAGCAATACACTAGGCAGGCTCTTGATGCACTCGAAGTTTTTGATGAAGATGTAAGTTTCCTTGTTGACTTTGCCAAGGAACTTGCAACTCGCAAAAATTAAATAAAGGAATAAAGTTATGCCATTATATGAGATGTTAGAAAAAATAAATTCTCCAAGTGATTTAAAAAAGTTAAAACTTAAAGAACTTGATAATTTATGTGTAGAAATTCGTAATAAACTTATCGAGGTTGTTTCGACTAATGGTGGGCATCTCTCGCCTAATTTGGGTGTAGTAGAACTTACGGTAATGCTCCATTATGTGTTTGACTCACCTAAAGATAGTATAGTTTGGGATGTCGGACACCAATCTTACACCCACAAAATGCTTACAGGCAGATATGATAAAATTGATACTATCAGGACCGCTGACGGACTTTCGAGCTTCCCTAAAAGGTCCGAAAGTCCCCACGATGCCTTCAATGTAGGACATAGCAGTACATCTATATCGGCGGCACTCGGAATTGCAAGTGCCAAAAAAATGACAGGTGATAACAGCCATACAATAGCCGTTATAGGTGATGGCTCATTTTCCGGCGGTCTTGCATACGAGGGTTGCAACAATGCCGGCAGATTTAACAAGAATTTTATCGTTATACTTAATGATAACAAGATGTCTATATCAAAAAATGTCGGTGCTATGGCGAGGTATCTTACCAAAAAGCGTACCGAACCTAAATATTTAAAGACAAAATCTCGTGCAAAAAGGATATTAGCCCGTCTGCCGTTTATAAGAAATACTGTAAACAAAATTTGGGCAAAGGGTACTAAGGGGATAAAAACAATCGTTTACAGGAACACCTTGTTTGATGACTTAGGTTTTGCGTATTACGGCCCTGTTGACGGACACGATATATATGCACTCTATGATGTATTAAACGCAGTCAAAGAGTCAAACCACCCTGTTCTGCTCCATATAGTAACCAAGAAGGGCAAAGGCTATCAATATGCCGAGCAAGACCCGAAGGGCTTTCACGGTATAGGCAAATTTGATGTAGACTCCGGTGAGCCAATGAACTCA
Organism: uncultured Eubacteriales bacterium; assembly: GCA_964653925.1. Taxonomy (GTDB): domain Bacteria; phylum Bacillota; class Clostridia; order Oscillospirales; family Acutalibacteraceae; genus CAZXCG01. The sequence continues at coordinate 3,920 of CAZZHP010000025.1, forward strand.
TCAGTCAGTTATTCAAATATTTTTGGTGATGAACTTTGCGAGATTGCCTCGCTTAATAATAGGGTTTGTGCGATTACTGCCGCTATGACTTTTGGGACAGGCTTATCAAAATTCAGCGAGAAGTTTAGGAATAGATTTTTTGATGTCGGTATTGCCGAGCAACACGCAGTAACATTTGCCTGCGGACTTGCTACCAGAGGACTTGTGCCTGTTTTTGCAGTTTACTCATCATTTTTACAGCGTTCCTATGACCAACTTATACACGATTGTGCAACCCAAAATCTCCATATCGTACTTGGCATTGACAGAGCAGGGGTAGTGGGCGAAGATGGCGAAACTCACCAAGGCTTATTTGATGTTGCTATGCTTAACACCATACCTAACGCTACTGTTTATTCCCCTTGTTATTACGATGGTTTAAAAATTACTTTGAACCTCTCGGTAGCAGGCGAGAATATTTGTGCTGTGCGTTATCCGAGAGGTTGCGAGGATAACCGCCCTGCCGATTATCAGTTTGAAAACGAGGAATTTGATATTTATGGGGATACTGACAGCAAAATTTTGCTTGTAACTTATGGCAGAATTTTCTCAAATACGGTGTCGGCACTAAATATCTTAAAGGACAAAGGTATAAATGTTTGTATCCTAAAACTTTGTAAGATTAAACCTATCAGCACCCAAGCGTTAGATTTTGCACAGAATTTTGACAAGATATTCTTTTTCGAGGAAGGAATATTGTCAGGCGGTGTTGCACAGTGTTTTGAATACGAACTTAACAAAAAGGGCTTTAATAAGCAATATTTTATTACTGCTGTTGATAATCAGTTTGTGCAACAGGCCACACCGAAACAGTCTTTGCAAAAATTAGGACTTGATGCCACATCTATGGCAGAAAAGGTAATTAATAATATTTAAACTCAAAAATATATAAATTATAGAAAATTTGGTAACAATATGAAGAAAAGACTCGATATTCTTGTATACGAAAAAGGTTTTGCAGAGAGCAGGGAAAAGGCAAAGGCTCTGATTATGGCAGGACAAGTTTATGTCGATAATCAAAAGGCAGACAAATGCGGTACTGATTATGATGAAAATGTAAATCTTGAAGTGCGTGGTGCAAAACTTAAATATGTCAGTCGTGGCGGTTTAAAACTCGAAAAGGCTATGCAGAAATTCGGCTTAGATTTAAACGGCTCTATCACTATGGATATAGGTGCGTCTACCGGTGGTTTTACTGATTGTATGTTGCAAAACGGAGCAAAAAAGGTATATTCAATAGATGTAGGCTACGGTCAACTTGCGTGGCAATTACGCAACGATGAGCGTGTTGTAAACTTAGAGCGTACCAATATGCGTAATGTAACCGCCGAGCAAATTCCCGATTTAATAGACTTTTTCTCTATTGATGTATCTTTTATATCCCTTAGGTTGCTTTTGCCCGTTGCAAGAAATTTGCTCAGAGATAACGCCCAAGCGGTTTGCCTTATCAAGCCACAGTTTGAGGCAGGCAGGGACAAAATAGGCAAAAAAGGTGTAGTTCGTGATAAAAAAGTACACATCGAGGTAGTCAATATGATTAGAGAATTTTGCCTTGCAAACGGCTACGATGTGCTGAATATTGATTATTCCCCCGTTAAAGGTCCGGAGGGAAATATAGAGTACCTGATACATATTCGCAAAAGCGACAATACAGTAGATATTAGTAATGTTGATATAACCAAACTTGTTGAGTTATCTCATAGTGAGTTGGATAAATAAATTTAAACAGAGGTAATTAATATGAAAATCTGTTTAGTACTTGATACAAACAAACAAAGTGCAATAAATTGCTCCAAAGACATAATAGATTTGTTTATTGCAAATAATGTAACTGTGCTTATGTGCAAAGAAGAAGCCCGTGTCATTGGCGGACATTATGACAGGGTTACTATCTACGATAGTTATGAGCAGATTTTTGATATTTGCGATTATGCCGTAACTGTCGGCGGTGATGGTATGATAATTCATATTGCACGGTATGCAGCCCCAAAGGGAGTACCGCTTATAGGTGTCAATGTCGGCAGGGTTGGTTTTGTAGCCGGTATAGAGCCGTTTGAATATACCAAACTTGCAAAGTTATGCACGGGCGATTTTACACTTGAAGAAAGAATGTTACTAAGTGCAACAACAAGCAAACCTGACGGTGATATGACTTATTATGCCGTTAACGAGGCGGTAGTTTCAAGAGGTTCGTTATCCAAAATTATTGATTACGATGTGCTTTTTGATGGCGAACAGGTTGCGACCTACCGTGCAGACGGACTGATATTTGCCACCCCGACAGGCTCTACTGCATACTCATTATCGGCAGGGGGTCCAATAGTCGAGCCAACTATGAATTGTATCCTGCTTACACCAATTTGCCCTTATTCGCTTACATCAAGGTGTGTTGTGCTTGACAGTAAATCTGTGCTTTCGGTCAAATCGCATACAACGCATAACGCCCAGTGCTTCTTGACAATAGATGGCGTAAACTCGGTCGAAATTTTGGAGTCAGATATAATTAAGATAGCACAAGCCCCATTTAAACTTAAACTCATAAATTTAGATAACAAGAACTTCTTTAAAGTAATAGATGATAAATTTTAAAAAATTTGATTATAATTTAAAAAACGGAGAGTAAACTTAAATGCTTAACCAACGACAAAAGAAAATTTTAGAATTAATAGAGAGCAGACCTATCGGTGACCAAAGTTCATTGTTGTCTGCACTCGGGGAGAACGGTATTCTGGCTACACAGGCAACGGTGTCCCGTGATATTCGCAAATTGCAACTCAAAAAGTCCAAAAAGAAAAACAGCGACGGTACTGTAACAGTCAGATATGTGTCTGTTCCACAGGTATCTAAGGAAGAAAAGGACAACAAATTTACCCAGATATTCTTACATTCTGTAACTTCGATAGATATGGCACAAAATTTAGTTGTTGTCAAGACGCATACGGGTATGGCACAGGCTTTTTGTGCGGTACTTGACTCCGTAAATTTTACACAAGTTATAGCAACACTCGCCGGTGATGATACAATTATTGCCGTTTGCAGAACTACTGATGATGCCCAAGTATTTATGGATACACTCAAAACTATTTATGAAAGCACAAAATAATTAAAGAGGGACTAATATGCTCAGTACGGTCTATATAGAGAACATAGCAGTAATCGAAAAAGTTAATATTCCGTTTGCGAGTGGTTTTAATGTTCTGACAGGCGAAACAGGTGCGGGCAAAAGTATCATAATTGACGCTATCAATATGATACTCGGACAGCGTACATCACACGAACTTATCAGAAGTGGCAGTAACAGTGCGTTTGTTAGTGCCACTTTTGAGGATATAAATTCACAGACTATCGAGGTTATACGCAGTCTCGGCTTTGATGTAGAGGATAATTCTGTTATCTTGCAAAGGGAGATTTACCAAAACGGCCGTAATGTTTGCAGGGTAAATTCCCGCCCTGCTACCGTATCGGCATTAAGGGAGATTGGTGCTACGCTTATAACTATCAACGGACAACACGAGAGTTTTGAACTTTTTTCTGCTGATGTACATCTTGATTATATTGACGCAATGGCAAAAAATAATGATTTGCTTGCGGAGTACCGCTCTGCTTTTAATTATTTTAAAGAAAAAAGGCGTGCGTTTAAAGCCAGCCAAACAGATGACTCACAGCGTATGCAACAGATAGATATACTTAAATATCAAATTGAGGAATTATCATCAGCAGACCTAAAAGCAGGCGAGCAGGAGTTGCTTATTGCCGAGCGTGATGTGCTCCAAAATGTCGAGAAAATTACATCTGAATTAAACAAAGCTAAGGTTTATCTAAACGGCAACGGCGAGCTGTCAGGTGCTTTGGAATTGCTCCAAAACACCGCCGACTGTGTCCAAGAGGCATCATATAAACTCGACAGAATTTCCGGTGTCGCAAATAAACTTATGGATATGTACTATGAACTCGAAGATTGCAACCGCGAAATTGAGAATATCTATGACAATGTCGAGATCAACCCTCAAAGGCTGGAACAAATCGAGGAAAGACTCGATCTAATATATAAACTCTCACGCAAATATGGTAAAGATATAGGGGATATGTTGCAATTTTTGGACAATGCCCAAAACAAACTTAACGAGTTAGAAAACTACGAGATAAACAGAGAGAGCCTTGCAAACGATTACCAAAATGCTAAACGAAATGTTATTAGGCTTGCAAGACTGCTTACCCAAAACCGCAAGCAAGTCGCACTTGATTTTGCCCAAAAGGTCAAATCTGAACTTGTGTTCCTTGATATGCCAAATGTTGAGTTTACTGTGTCTGTTACAGATGCCAACGCAACAGACAAGGGAATGGACAAGGTGGAATTTTTAGTCTCCGCCAACAAGGGCGAACAGCCTAAGCCTATATCCAAGATAGCCTCAGGTGGCGAACTTTCAAGGATAATGCTTGCGATTAAGAATGTTATTGCAGATAATGACACCCTTACCACAATGATATTTGATGAGGTCGATACAGGTATTTCCGGTTCGGCGGCACTCAAAGTAGGCCTTAAATTAAAGGAATTATCAAGTACAAGACAAGTAATGTGCATAACACATCAGGCACAAATTGCCGCTTTGGCAAATGAGCATTTCTTTATCCAAAAGAATGCTGATGATAACCGTACCTTTACTACTGTAAATAAATTGAATTTTGAGGATAGAAAATCTGAACTTGCAAGAATTATTGGTGGAGCTGAGATTACACAGACTGCACTTGCCCACGCCGAGGAATTACTTATTCAAGGCGGAGTTAAATTATAAACAAGGGGTTTGCATATAAAGTATGAAAGAATGGATAGTTTCAAAAGTAAACAAAGCCGAAGTCAATCAAATAGCAACTGAATGTGGTTTGCCTACATTTTTGGCTATGCTTTTATCTATTAGGGGTATAAATAACAGGGAGGATATACAGGAATTTTTGTCCGAAGATGGTGTTATTGCGTCTCCGTTCGAGATTAAAGATATGGACAAGGCGGCAAGCAGAATTATATCTGCAATAGATAATTTTGAAAAAATCTGTATCTATGGCGACTATGACGCCGACGGAGTAACGGCAACCGCACTTCTGTATTCATACCTTGAAACAGTAGGTGCAAATGTTATGTATTACATACCTGATAGGGAGAAAGAGGGCTACGGTATGAATATGTCTGCCATAGATTTTTTAAGCGAGCAGGGTGTAAACCTTATCATTACAGTTGATAACGGGGTTAATGCACATAACGAGATAAATTATGCCAAAAGTTTAGGTATGGACACTGTTGTTACAGACCACCATACACCATCGGATACATTACCTAATGCTGTCGCAGTAGTTAATTTGCATCGCAAGGACTGTAATAGTAAATTCAAGGAACTGTGCGGTGTTGGTACAGCGTTCAAACTTGTTATGGCACTCGAAGGGACTGACTGCGATGTTGGCTCTCTGCTTGATAATTACTCAGAATTGGTTGCCATAGGAACTGTCGGGGATATTGTAACGCTTAGGTCAGAGAACAGAACCTTTGTCAAGAGTGGCTTGCGTAACCTGTGCCAAACTGAGCGTGTCGGTGTGTTATCTATTCTAAGGGAAACAGGTCTGATTAACAAACAAATTAACGCAGGTAACATATCGTTTGTTATTGTGCCACGCATAAATGCCGTAGGCAGACTCGGCTCATCTACAAGGTCAGTAGAGTTATTGCTGACAGATGATGAATATTTTGCAGAGGATACCTCAAAGACTTTAAGCGAGGATAATGCTCGCAGACAGAATATAGAAAAGCAAATTTTGCAAGAGATAAATACAAAAATAATTAATAACCCAAGCCTGCTTAATGACAGGGTAGTTGTAATTGATGGTGATGATTGGCACTGTGGTGTTATAGGAATTGTTGCGGCAAAGGTCAAGGAACTTTGTGGCAAACCTTGTATAATAATCTCCCGTAGTGGCGAGGTTGCAAAAGGTTCAGGCAGAAGTATAGAGGGCTTTTCGTTATGTGATGCTATGTTTGCCTGTAATGATTTATTGATACACGGTGGCGGACACCCTATGGCGGTCGGGCTTAGTATAGACAAGGCAAATATAGAGGAATTCAAATATAGGATAAATCAATATGCCCAGAATATCTCAGATTTTCCTAACCCAAGACTTAATATTGACTGCAAACTTAACCCGTCTATGCTTAACCTGAGTTATGCCGAGCAGATAAAATACCTTGAACCTTTCGGTGCAGGTAACGCCTCACCTGTATTTGGTCTGTATGGTATGACCTTGTCCGCAATCTCCGAGTTAAGCGGTGGCAAACATTTGCGTTTGGTGCTTAGCAGGGATAATAGCAAGGTTTCGGCTCTGCTGTTTAGTACAGAACGCAAAAATTTACCGTATAATATCGGTGACAAGGTAGATATTGCTGTCTCGCTTGATATAAACGAATTTAACGGCAACAGGAGTTTGTCAATTTTTATAAAAGATATTAAATTTTCGGATATTGATAACAAGGCAATACTTGATGATAAACTTTTGTTTGAAACATTTGCCGTTGGGGGTAATTTAACGGCTGAGCAATTACATAAACTTTGTGTTAAGCGTGAAGATTTTGCGGTTGTTTATAGATATTTAAAGAGTAATAAATTCGAGTTTTCGACAGATATACTTTATTATAGATTAGATGGCAAAATTACCTATGCCAAATTAATGGTGATACTTACTGCTATGCAGGAGTTATCACTTATTAGTGTAGAGAGCGATTTATACAAATCTAAAATAGAGGTCTTACCTGCTAATCAAAAGGTAGATTTATTTTCTGCACCGATTATTAGGCGAGTTATGGAAGGAGTTAATAGTGTTGCAATTAACTAAACCTGCTAATTATCGAGATTACAACGAACTTTTGGAACTTATGCAAAAGAACAAAAGTGGCAATAATTATGATTACGAGATTATAGAAAAGGCATACAAGTTTGCAGAGCAGGCACACGCTAATCAACGCAGGGTGTCGGGCTTGCCGTATATATTGCACCCAACATCAGTTGCATATATATTAACAGAACTCGGTATGGATACCGAGTCTATCGTTGCGGCACTCTTACACGATGTAGTCGAGGATACCGACGCAACCCACGAAGATGTTGTTAAATTATTTGGCGAAACTATCGCAAACCTTATTGACGGTGTCACCAAAATTTCCAAAATTAAATATTCAACCCGTGAGGAATGTCAAGCCGAAAGTATCCGCAAGATGCTCATAGCTATGTCAAACGATATAAGGGTAATTATTATTAAATTATCCGATAGACTGCATAATATGCGTACAATGGAGTGTATGCCCGATTACAAAAGGCGTTACAAATCGCTTGAAACTATGGAGATTTATGCTCCTATTGCTCATAGATTAGGTATCAAGGCTGTCAAAGAAGAATTGGAGGACCTGTCTATCCGTTACTTAGACCCGATTGGTTATGCCGAGATAGAAAATGACTTGGAATTATCTGCAAAAGAACGGCAGAACTTCTTAGATGATATTCAAAATATCATTAAGGCGAAGGCAAGCGAATATGTGCCTAATCTATTTATAAGCAGTCGTATTAAAAGCGTACATAGCATTTATCGCAAAACATATATGCGTAACAAGACAATAGACCAGATTTTTGATATTTATGCGGTCAGAGTTA
>CAZZHP010000026.1:0-11610 GCA_964653925.1 uncultured Eubacteriales bacterium
GCTGTACCACAATAACCGCACACAACTACCTTAACAATGTAAATGTGCGTGGCAAGAAACGCAAGTCAACTGTTGACGCTGTCGCCGCAACGATTATTCTGCAAGATTACATTGATTCAAGAAAAAATAAAATTACTATTTAAGGTGATTTAATTGGACAAATTAGATGACATTACTGCCGAACTTCTTAAATTGCAAGATTTAGAATACAAGAACTTTCAATCTAAACTTATACCGACTGTGCCAAAAGAAAATATAATAGGAGTACGGACACCTGTATTAAGGAAGTTCGCAAGAAAAATCAAAGGAACCAATTTATCAAATGAGTTTTTAAACTCCCTCCCCCATAAATATTATGAGGCAAATAACTTGCACGCTATTTTGATAGAGGATATTCAAAATTTTGATGACTGCATAAATGCACTTGATACCTTTCTGCCCTATGTTGATAATTGGGCAACCTGCGATATGCTATCACCAAAGTCATTTAAACACACGCAATATAAGGAAAAATTATTTGACAAGGCTACCCTATGGACTAATTCTAACCATACATATACTGTTAGGTTTGGTTTATCTGTATTTTTGAAGTATTTTTTGGACAATAAATTAAGTGCAGAGTTATCGCTGGATATAGCGAGCAGGGTAACATCTGATGAATACTATGTAAATATGATGATAGCGTGGCTGTTTGCAACCGCTATGGCTAAACAATATGAAGTAACTTTGCCGTATATCGAAAATAAGTTATTGCCAACTTGGATACATAACAAAACAATACAAAAATGTGTTGAAAGCCTAAGATTGAATTTGGAACAAAAATCATATTTAAAGTCATTTAGAATAAATTTTACAAAAATATATTGAAAATAGGCAATAAATATGGTATACTATTATATATAATTTACTTTAATTCACTTTAAATATAAGAGGGGTAGCCTTGATGGAAGATTTGCAATTATTTAAAAGCCATATAATCAACTTTAATACGACAAGGGATAATGCCGAATTTTCCAAAATAGTTAAACTCCTCCCAGAAATAAAGTTTACCTTTGCTTCTACAAAAAGTGTTATAAATTCAACCCTTACAGATAAATTAAGTCTTGACTTTGTACATACAGATAAAAATAATTTGAAGTTCCTTATTGCTTTTACCGATGATGAAAAGTCAATATTATCCGATGATACTGCCAGAATGGAAGCGGATATTTTTGATTGTATAGATTTTTTTGAGGCAAGTGTTGCAGATGGTCTGTATATAAACCCTTTTTCGAGTAATTGCAAGTTATATATCAAAAGTTCTATTCTCGTTAACGAGATAGCACCGTTCCTACTTAGGAATAGAGCATTAAAGGCTATCGAGGACGCCAACACGGACGAAAAATTGCTTACAAGGGGTAGCCTTATTATGCAAACCAAGACTATTCCGGCAGAATTTTTTAACAATTCAGATGCTTTTATCCACGATTTGCAAAATAACAAGGAGGAATTAATCAAGAAACACCTGATGATTTCACAGGTTTTTGCTTGTCGTCAACAAGATGCAATCGAAAAACTCACCGATGAAAAACAAGCCAAAGAACGGGTAGACCGTGTCTTGATAGAAAGAGGCAAAAGGTTTGTCGCTGACGATTATTTTGTTGTAAATGTATCTGATGAAAGTCCTAAGATGCAAATTCTTGACTTCCCTATTGATATGCAAACCTCACCGTTCTTTTTTAGGCTTTACTTTATGCGTGGTAATAACAACATAAACGCTATATACACAGTAGAAGTTAACAAAAACAAAAGTATAATCGGTGAAATTAACCACGAATGTAAGTTTAAATATGTGGCAACAGTTGACAACAACTCTTTTGATGAGAGTAAAAAGATACTTGAATTATTCAACAAGAAATTGACTATTAATCAGTAATAAGATGAAGAAAACTTTCTCTCTTTTAATTATTATTTTTACTCTTTTTGTATTCCCTACCAAAGTAACCGCAACGGAATTTTCAGCATTGAGCAACGGCTCTAACCGCAGTAGCAGTTTTACAGTTGATATATATTCCCAAGGCTTTGACTTTTCGGGTGTAATCTTTGAGATTGAATACGATGCCGACTTCCTGCAATATAACAGCATATCGAATACATCTGATGCTGACGAATTGTCTGCAAACAACTTAAATAATAAATTGACTGTATTATATATGCCAAACCTAAATGCGAACTTATCAGATGATACACCTATATTTCGACTTAAATTTAACACCAAATTGTTAGGTGAAAGCAAGATAACCATAAGTACCAAAGAGATATTAGATATTAATGGTGATGGTTTCGCGGATAATATTGAGCCGTTTGATTTACCGATAACTATTGTAGAAAACAGTAACGGCACTATGGGTATAAAAGGTTCAAAAGGCAGTAGTGTGAAAATAAGCACTAATTCCTCTAAAAATAATAATGCGGAGTCCGAACCCCCTCCGACTGATGACTTAAAGGAGAGAAATTTTATAATAAAAACACTTTCTGATAACAAAGATGAACTTAAAATAGCCACCGTTATTTTACCGATTTTGCTGATAATTTACTATATTTTTAAGTATATTAAGGATAAACGAAACAAAAAATAATATCAAGGAGTTGCGTATATGCCAACTCCTTGATTATTTATTGCAGAGATTTATCGTAAAAGTCAAACCATTGTTTCTTTACAATATCCTTTTTATATTTCGCTGAATTTTCCCTTGCTTTTGCACCAAGACTTTGTCTTAAATTATAATCGGTCAAAATTTGGGCAACAGCCTTTGCAAAGGCAGATTTATTCCTATTAGGGATAAGAAACCCGTTTACATTATTGTCAATAATCTCCCTTGCACCTGTTGCACAATCAAAGGCGACAGTCGGTATACCGTAAGATTGTGCCTCTAACAGCACAATTCCAAAAGACTCCTCCCTTGATGGCATAACAAATACGGAACTGTCTTTGAGCAGGTTGTTTATGTAACTCTTATCCCGATAACCGTGTAATGTTATGGAGTTTTGAGTTTTAGTCTCGATTATCTTTTGTTTAACAATATCCATCTGGTCGCCATCACCGACAATATCAAGGGTGGCGGTCGGTACATATTTTAAAACTTCTGCAAAAATCTCGGGCAATTCATCAAAACCTTTTTCGTAAGATAACCTGCCGACAGCGACAACCCTGTTAGTATCCAAATTAGATGTTACATCGGGGAATGTGTCCAAAAAATGCGGAATATATCTGCATTTTACTCTTGAATTCTGTAATTTTTGTGAGTAAAAATCAGTCAGTTCCATGGACACAGGCATAAAGTAGTCCATATCTTTGACCGACTTAACAAGGGCAGAAATATACTTGTTGTCATTATTGTGGTGCCTATGTTCCTGTGCTATTATAATAGAATTTTTGGGCTTATATTTGCACAAAATCTCGTTAAACAAAAATCTGGTAGATATTATAATATCCGATTTGAGGTTTTTGACAGCCTTTATCATGGTTGCTTTTCTTAAATACAAAATCTTAGTTGCCTTTATGCCCTCTTTAATAAGGGAATGAATATTTTTTGATTTAACAGCAGATTTAATCTCATCTTTGTTAGGCTTTAAACCTTGTATCAAATATCTGACCCTGACCCTTGAATCAATTTCAAACGGCGGTGTATCGTATAATTTATATGTAGATATAATTTCAACATCAAATTTTTCGCATAAAATATTAGCCTGTGATATTATGGCCTTTTCAACTCCGCCAAAGCCAAGATGTAATGCAAGGAATGTTATCTTTTTCATAATTACCTCTCAAAAATTCTATATCTTAATTATACGGTTGTATAAACAAAAAGTCAACAAAAATATATTGCTTGAAAAAGTTTTATAAAAATATTATAATTATATTATGAATAAAATTATAACTAAAATATTTAGGAGATAAAAATGCACGAAAATAAATTTTGTAAAGTTTCCGGTAAATGTGGCGGTTGCCAGCTCACTAATATGGACTATGAACGACAACTTAAATTCAAGCAGTCAAAAGTGCAAAAGCAAATCGGCAGATATGCAAAGGTTGCAACAATTATCGGTATGAACAGCCCGTATCATTATAGAAATAAAACACAGTCGGTGTTTTTTAGGAATAAGAGCAAGGCACTTGTTTCGGGAGTATATCAATCTTCGACAGGCAAAACGATACAGGTTGATAACTGTATGCTACAAACCGATACAGCAAATGAGATACTGACTGTATTATGCAAATTGTTTAAAAGTTTTAAGATAGAGCCATATAACCACAAGACAAGCAGAGGATACCTGCGTAGCGTTTTGATTAGGGAGGGCTTCGCAACCGGCGAGGTTATGGTAGCAATTATAGGAAATTCGCCTATATTCCCAGCCAAAAAGACTTTTACATCGGCACTTATCAAGGCTTGCCCAAATATAAAGAGTCTTGAAATAAGGGTAAATAACGATACAGGGAAGTTATTTGTCGGCAAATGTCAAGAAATATTATATGGCAACGGCTACATAAGGGACTTTTTGTGCGGACTTGAATTTCAGATATCTGCATCATCATTCTATCAGGTAAACCCTTTACAAACCGAGATTTTATATAACAAGGCGATTGAATTTGCAAATCTTGACGGTACTCAAACAGTGCTTGATGCTTATTGCGGGATAGGTACAATCTCGCTTATAGCATCGCAAAAAGCAAAGGAAGTGATAGGGTTCGAGATTAACTCGGACGCTATCAAAGATGCCAAAATTAACGCAAGATTAAACAACATAACAAATGCCGAGTTTTATAATGCAGATGCCAAAAACTTTTTACAAGCACTTATTGAGGATAACAAGGGCATAGATGTAGCGTTTGTTGACCCACCAAGGGCGGGTTGCAACAGGGAATTTTTGAAAGATTTATGCACCCTATCCCCAAACAAGATAGTTTATGTGTCCTGCAACCCAGAAACATTAAGCAGAGATTTGTATTATTTAACCAATAATGGTTACAATGCCACCAAAGCCCAACCTGTGGACCTCTTTCCGCATACCTCACATATTGAGTGCGTAGTATCTATGACAAAAAACGGTGAATAAATCACCTTAAATCTTGATGGCTATTTATATCTTTTTACTAAAATTTGCTGTTTATTTGGACAGATGGTGATTATTAATTACTTTCTCACTTTTTTGCTTTAAAACTTTTATGTAAAATAGATAAAAATACTTGTTGCGACTTTGATGTAATAATACTAATATAACAATTTTTTATAAAAATATGTAATTTATATTGAAAAATTGGCTAAAAAAAGTTAAAATATATATGATGTAATACTATGCAAAATAGGTTTTACAAATTTCTACAAAACATATCATTAAACTTTGAAAGGAAGATTTCGTGATGTTTAAAATAGTAAGGAAAAAAGAACTCAATCCTACTGTTACACTTATGGATATACAAGCACCTCTGGTAGCAAAAAAGGCTGAACCAGGTCAGTTTATCATTTTGCGTGTCAATGCCGATGGTGAGAGAATACCGCTCACTATTGCTGATTTTGATAGAGAGAAAGGCACAGTTACTATTATATTCCAGATAGTCGGTGCAACTACACAAAAACTCAATTACTTAAACGAGGGTGATTATATAGAGGACTTTGTCGGACCTCTCGGCGTACCAAGCCACACAGACGGACTTAAAAAGGTTGCTGTTATCGGTGGCGGTGTGGGTTGTGCTATTGCTTATCCAATAGCCAAGAAACTCCACAACCTCGGATGTACAGTACATAGTATTGTAGGCTTCCGTAACAAAGATTTGCTTATACTTGAAGATGAATTTAACGCTGTTTCGGATAAACTTTGTGTAATGACCGATGACGGCAGTGCCGGCCAAAAGGGACTTGTAACAAATGCCTTGCAAACACTTATTGAGTCGGGCGAGCAATATGATGAGGTTATAGCAATAGGTCCGTTAATTATGATGAAGTTTGTTTGCAAACTTACCAAAGAGTATAATATCAAAACAACGGTATCTATGAACCCTATTATGATAGATGGTACAGGTATGTGCGGTTGCTGCCGCTTGACAGTCGGCGGTCAAACTAAATTTGCCTGTGTTGACGGTCCTGATTTTGACGGACATCTTGTAGATTTTGATGAGGTTATTACAAGGAACAGCATTTACCGTGAATTTGAACGCAAAACCCACTGTGATGCTTGTAACCTTATGAACAAGGAGGTACAATGATTATGCCCAATATGTCTTTAAAAAAGAACGAAATGCCTGTCCTTGATCCAAATATCAGAAACACTAACTTTTTGGAGGTTGCCACAGGTTACACTGAGGATATTGCTATTGATGAGGCTCAGCGTTGCCTTAACTGCAAGCACAAACCTTGCGTTGGCGGTTGCCCTGTTAATATTGATATTCCAAGATTTATTCAACAAATTGTTCAAGGTGACTTTGAGGGTGCATACTCTGTTATAAATGAGTCATCATCTTTGCCGGCGGTCTGTGGTAGGGTTTGCCCGCAAGAGACACAATGCGAGCAAAAATGCGTTCGTGGTATAAAGGGTGAGCCTGTTGGTATTGGCAGGCTTGAAAGATTTGTTGCAGACAGACACAACGCAAATACTAATATTAAGGTCGAAAGACCTATATCAAACGGTCATAAAGTCGCTATTATAGGTTCGGGTCCATCGGGACTTGCTTGTGCTGGTGACTTAGCTAAGAAAGGCTACGAGGTAACTATATTTGAGGCACTTCACCTTGCAGGTGGCGTACTTGTTTATGGCATACCAGAATTTAGACTTCCAAAAACAATAGTATCAAAAGAAATCGAGACCCTAAAAGCATTAGGTGTTAAGATTGAGACAAATATGGTTATAGGCAAGGTCTTATCAATAGATGAATTATTTGAGATGGGCTTTGAGTCTGTGTTTATTGGTTCAGGTGCAGGCTTGCCGAGATTTATGAATATCGAGGGAGAAAACCTCAAGGGTGTTTACTCTGCTAATGAATTTTTGACCCGTGTTAACCTTATGAAAGCATATTGCGAGGGTAGTTCTACACCTATCGCAAAGTCAAAAAATGTCATCGTTGTTGGCGGTGGTAATGTTGCTATGGACGCTGCACGCTGTGCAAAAAGACTTGGTGCGGAGAATGTGTTCATTGTTTACCGTCGTTCTATGGACGAACTGCCTGCCCGTGCGGAGGAGGTTGAACACGCTATTGAGGAAGGTATTGTGTTTAAGACACTTACCAACCCAGAGCGAATTATCGGTGATGAGAATGGCTTTGTAAAGGCTGTTGAATGTATAGAGATGGAACTTGGCGAACCTGACCAAAGCGGTAGACGCCGTCCTGTGGTTAAGCCGAACTCACAACATCTAATTGAGGCTGATTGCGTAATTATGTCAATCGGCACTTCCCCTAACCCACTTATCAAGTCAACAACAGATGGACTTGAAACTCAAAAATGGGGCGGTATTATCACAAACGAGGGCGGACTTACTTCGAGGGAGAATGTCTATGCCGGCGGTGATGCGGTAACAGGTGCCGCAACTGTAATTTTGGCTATGGGCGCGGGCAAAACTGCTGCCAAGTCTATTGACGAGGCTTTGCGTAAATAATTTTATATTACGAGGATATAATTATGAAAAAGTTTTGGGCAGATTTTAAGGTGTTTATTACAAAGGGTAATGTCATTGATATGGCAGTCGGTATTATAATAGGTACTGCTTTTACCAAAATAGTTACCTCTTTGGTTAATGATGTTATCTCGCCACTGATTGGCGTATTAACGGGCGGTATATCCCTGAGTAACTTAAAGATTGTTTTGAGCAGTTCCATAGTAGATGCAAATGGCAATATCACAACTCCGGAAAATGCACTGATGTACGGCAGTTTTTTGCAGTCTATTATTGATTTTTTGATTATAGCTTTCTCTATATTTGTCGCACTTCGCATAATGATGAATATTAAAACAAAATTTGAGGAACTAACAAAAAAGAAACCAGAGGAAAAACCTGCACCAGAGGTTAAGGTTGATCAGGCTCAAAGGACTAACGAGTTGCTTGAAGAAATTTTGAAAAAACTTGATAAATAAAATTAAGGTATCTTAAAGATTTTGCCTTCTTTAAGATACCTTTTTTCTTTTTAAATTTTTTATTATTCTAAATATTATTATAATTAACAGTCCGATAGAAAAGCCCAATGTATCTATCCAAATATCTCTAATGGCGGCTGTTCTGCCGGAGAAAATCTGAATTGTTTCATCAATAAAGGCTATGAAAATTCCTATTTTATATGTTTTGTATATTTGCCTGTAATTTATCTTACCGCAATATAGCAATAACTTAGTAGATGTAATTGCAAGTAACATATATTCTATTATGTGGGCAGATTTACGCACACTGTTTATTGCAAGTTTAGCCATTTCCCTAATATCTTTATCACTATTATTCAGTAGGTCTGTCACTTGGCTGTTTTCATTTGTATCGGGTTGTGTTTCAGTCTGGGCTGTTGAATTAGACCTTTCGGAATTATCGTTGTGATTTTTGTTTAATACCGAGTCATAAACCGTGTTGCTTATAATGTTGCTTAGTTTGAGAGATTTGTTAGGCGGTAATGCAGAATTGCCCCAAATTAATGCCAAATTCAGCACAAAAAGTATGGTCAGAAACTTCTTCAAGGTTATCTTCCTTTGTCATATAATTTAAAATTATAACATAATTTTGCAAATATATCAATAATTTTAAACATAAACTTCGACAAATAATTTGGGTTGCCATAAATATTTTGACAACAACCTTTTTTGATATATCTTATCATATTGATAAAAATAATATATCACTTGTTAGGTTGTTGTCATTCTCTATTGTAACATATTTATTTTAAGATAGTAATTTGGGTGTAAATACTTGTTATTCGCCACTCTCTTTACCCAAAAACATAGAGGCAGTCCTGACTAATTTAACTTGTGCCTCATCAGGAAATGTTTTTTCGTCCTCGCTGTCTAACATAATAACAGCACCGGTAGCATCACCGGCACTTATTATTGTATATATCAAACCGGCAGACCTGTCTATGCCCTCAATAGGAGAAATATCCTCCTGAGTGTTTTTATCTCTACAAAAACTTTTGCGTCCTTCTATTATATTCTCTAACGAAGTGGATATCCTGCGTTCGATATATTCACGCTTCTGGACACCTGCTGCTGAGACCACATGGTCTCTGTCTGTAATAATTATCGGCAAACCGCAATTTTTGTACAAGACTTCTGCATATTCGTTTGTAAAGTCTGCCAACTCACCTATTGGTGAATACTTTTTGAATATAACCTCGCCATCGTTGCCTGTAAAAATCTCTAATGGGTCGCCCTCTCGGATACGGAGTGTCCTTCTGATTTCCTTAGGGATAACGACTCTGCCGAGGTCATCTATTCTTCTCACTATACCTGTTGCTTTCATTTTACGCTCCTTATATTCACAAATCTAATTTAATATTAAATTAAACAAAGCCCCTTTTGTATTAGCTTTGGTGAATTTAGTTTTTACCAATATAGTGATTTTATACCCATTATGGAATTTTTTTGTCGAGTTATTTATGTTTAATCTTATTTAAAATCAAGTATCTCTAAATTTCTTAATAAATTTACGAGTTTTCCATTATCTTTGTTCTTGTTATCAAGATTAAATTTTAAATCTTTGCGTGAACGCTCATTTACTGATTTATCAAATATAACGCTCAACCAACGGCGAACCTCATAAATCGGTGTAAGCCATTTGTGCTTTTTGAGTATATGGTACTTGTGCTTGATAGTGTCGTAAGGCATAAATATTCTGTTAAGAATATTTTTACCCGTACCTCCCATTTTGATTTGCTCAACTGCAACTCTGTTTTCGAGAGTGCCATATACACCCGCCTTTAAGATATGATTTTGCATATCAAGGGTAATTTTGTTATGAGATTTATCACCGAACCATACAAGTGCTAAATTTTTAAATTCAGAATAAAATTTGCCAATATCAGCCTGTTTGCACATATCCAAAAGAATGTCCTCGTTATAATCTAAGCTCTTGCTCAGGACTACAAAATCAATAAACGGCCTAACACCACACCCACTTGTAAAGTGATATGTAGCGTGAGCAATCAGATAATACATCAAAAACTCGTTTGTCATATTATATTGATTTTTGTTTTTGTAAATTTTAGAATTATCCCAAACCTTCGACAATACTCTGTCAAGCGGTTCGAGGTCCTCCTGTATATTAAAGTGCAACTCTAAATGTAACTTACTTTGAGAATGCAGTGAAATATCATTGTAATGCTTGTCGCTATCTACTGTGTAATTAAGGTTGTCCCTGATTACATTTATCGCATCTTCGAAATCTTGCTCGTGAACCAAAATATCAATATCACAACTTGTTCTGAGCCATTGTTCGCAATAAAAGTTCCTGATAAAAGCACCCTTTAATGCTATAAATGGAATATCATTCTGCTCGAGTGTATTGCATAATCTGTTAAGTTCATAGCTCATTCTCTCGCTACGATATATAGCGGTAAATTGCTTTTTGCGAAATTTGTTTGATATTTCATCTTTGTGCAACATACCGAGTTTATCAAGTGCATAAGACACGATATGTGCTAAGTCATGAGAATTAGAGAGAGCATAAAGTTCGGGTAAATTGCGATAAATCGAGTCGGGCTTTATACTCTTGTCAATCTCTGTATCAAATACTGCATATCTTATAAGAGCAAACATAATATTTATAACTTCCATCATAAATTGCTCCTTTATCGTATATTATATACGATTTTTGTTTTTATAATTTATTTTAAAGATTATTCTACAACTTCGCCAAAGGTATCGGGCTTGTTCGGGTTAAAGCACTCGTTAGCCCACATAACAGTGACTAAATCTTGGGTATCGGATAAATTAATTATATTATGGGTATACCCTGGTAACATGTGCACGGCCTCAATTTTATCGCCACTTACCTCAAAATTAAGTACCTCGTCAGTGCCAATTTTACGCTCCTGAATAAGCCCATGCCCCGAAACAACAATAAAAAATTCCCATTTAGTATTGTGCCAATGCTGTCCCTTTGTTATACATGGCTTGGAGATATTTATACTGAATTGCCCGCACTTTTCTGTACGCAAAAGTTCGGTAAAACTGCCCCTGTTATCAACATTCATTTTTAAGGGGAAAGTTACTTTTTCCTTTGGTAAATAAGAAAGGTATGTTGAATATAGTTTCTTGGCAAAGCTATTATTTGGTATCTCCGGCATCAACAAAGTATTTGGTTGATTTTTGAACGAGTCAAGCAAATCGACAATCTCGCCGAGTGTTACCTTGTGTGTGGTTGGTACGGCACAGAATTTGCCGTTATCGGTCAAAATGGTGTTGATACCATCAAACTCACAATGATGTTCCCTACCGCTAAGTGCCAAGAGCATTTCATCAACAAGGTCATCAATATACAAAAGTTCTAATGTTATGCCCCTGTCATTTACCTGAATAGGTAAATCGTTAGCAATATTGTTGCAAAAGGTTGCGACTGCACTATTATAATTAGGTCTGCACCACTTGCCAAAAAGATTAGGAA
>CAZZHP010000027.1:0-10866 GCA_964653925.1 uncultured Eubacteriales bacterium
TGAAAGACGGCTCAGAGGCTGATATGAGCGGTAACGGTTTGCGTTGCCTTGTTAAGTTCCTTTATGATAACGGAATTTACAATATTAACGATAGAGATGAGCTTGTTATAGAGACAAAGAGTGGTCTAAAAAATGTCAAGGCATATACCCAAGACGGCAAGGTAAACAAGATTAGGGTCGAGATGACCAAACCTATCTTTGAAACAAAGAATATAGGTAGAAACATACAGGTAGGTATGGCAGAGTACAACACATCTTGTGTAGAGATTGGTAACCCGCACTGTGCTATGTTCCTTGATAATGTTGACAGTTTGAGGCTTGACAAGATTTGTCCTGATATAGAGGCTTCGGAGTATTTCCCTAACGGTACAAATGTTGAGTTTGTAAAGGTTATTAACAAGAACCTGCTCCGTGTCCGGATTTGGGAGCGTGGTCTGGGCGAGACAATTTCAAGTACAACGGGTGCTTGTGCCGCTGTTGTAATGGCTTGCGAAAACGGACTTTGCACAAAGGGCGAAGATGTAACTGTCAGACTTGCAGGCGGAGATTTCGTTGTAAATTATACAGATGATAAATTGTATATGACAGGCGAGGCAGTAAAGGTATTTGAGGGCGAAATAGAAATCTAATAAATAAACTCCCCGTAACCTTATTGCCGAATATTTTAAAATTATTAATAAGTGCAATAGTGCAAAGAATTGGTCAACTTTTAGAAAGGTTGACCAATTTTTATCTGTATATTACACATCAAATTATAATTAGACTTTGCCACTTTGCGAAAATAAATTTAAAAAAATTCACCTAAAATATGACAAAAAAGTATTTACCAAAACTCAATTTAATGATATACTATAAATAACATACAATTTAGTTTAAAACAAAAGATGTCTAAAATTTGGAGGTATAAAAAGTGGGTAAATATTTAGAGGCTAAACACCTTAAATTAACAAAAGAGGGCTTTTTCGATAGGAACAAATATCATTTTTTAGCATTTTTTATGCCGTTTTTGTTTTTGCTTGTGGCTTTTACTATTGAGGGTTGTTCCCCGTTTGGCGACAGGCAAATTCTCGTAACAGACCTTTGGCATCAATATTATCCATTTTTGGTTGATTTTCAGGACAAACTCCAAAGCGGAGGCTCGCTGTTACATACTTGGTCAATCGGTCTGGGCGTAAACTACCCTGCGTTAATCTCGTATTACCTTGCAAGTCCGCTTAATTTGCTGTCGGTTATAGTGCCGAATAGTTTTTTGGTGGAGTTCTTAACGCTGTGCGTATGTATCAGGATAGGCTTTGCCGGTTTTTCATTTTCGTTCTTTTTAAGAAAGACCTTCCAAAAAAACGATATTTCATTAGTACTTTTTTCGGGGCTATTTTCGTTTTGTGCGTTTTTTATGGGCTATTATTGGAATGTAATTTGGCTCGATACAGTTGCTATTTTGCCGTTGGTTATGGCAGGCTTTTTGGCATTACAGCAAGAGGGCAAATATAGGCTGTATATAATCTCGCTTGCTTTGGCGGTGCTTACCAATTATTATATTGGCTTTTTTGTTTGCATCTTTGTTTTGCTTAGTTTTATCTGTTACAGTATTTGCTATTGCAAGACTATCAAGAGCGTTTTTGTTAATTTGATAAGGACTGCGTGGACAAGCGTTGTAGCCCTTTGTATGACAACGATTTTGACTATACCTGCCTTGTTATCACTGCAAAATGCTTATTCATCATCGAGCGAATTCCCTAAAAGATACAGCATAAATATGGGTGCGTCAAACGACTTAGAAGGCACCTTAGATGCTATAAGGAAGGTCATAAGCAACAGTATCGCATTTATTGAACCGACATCAAAATCAGGCTTGCCGAATATTTACTGCGGTATGATTGCCCTGTTTTTAGCATTTTTATTCCTGTTTTCACGCAAAATAAAACTTAAAGAGAAAATTGTCAGCGTATCACTTCTGGTATTTTTTATACTTAGTTTTGTAATCAGACAACTTGATTATATATGGCACGGCTTCCACTTTACCAATATGATACCGTACAGATTTAGTTTTCTGTTCAGTTTTGTTGTGCTTGTAATGGCATATAGGGCATATATGCTTATTGATAGTTTTATGAGTTATGATGTGCTTTTGGCAACTATACTGTCGGGTATGGTAATTGCGTTATCAATACATATCAAGCCGACAACTGCCATAATTGTCAGTTCGGTTATAGTTGTTATGATTTGTCTTACTTTGCTTTTATTTAGTATGAGGAAGATAGACAAACCATACACTTCCCGTGTACTGTTTTTAATTATTATCGGAGAAATAATAAGCAGTATGGTTTTCGGTGTTGGTACAGTATCAACCTCGACAAAGAATGACTATCCACGGGGTGAAGAAGATACATCGTCAGTAATAGAGTATATGGACAATATGGAAGCCGACACTGTTGACCTATGGCGGAGCGAATTTACATCAACACAAACGCTCAATGACGGTGCATTAAACCGTACAAGGGGAGTATCGTTATTTAGTTCTACAACAAATGTTAGCCTTACTAAATTCCTCAACGAGATAGGCATAGCAGGTTGGGAGAGCGGTAACCGTTATTGTTACTACGAGAGTTCACCTGTTACAAACCTTTTGCTTAACTTAAAATATATTATTTCAAGAGATGGTCAGTACGGCAACAAAGATTATTTGCAAAAAGTATATAATTCTAACGAGGTGTATTTGCTCAAAAATACTGCATATTTACCGCTCGGATTTATGGTCGACAGTCAGGCTCTAAATTATACGGTCGGCAGTTACGAAAATAACCCTATTGCCGCACAAAATGAGTTGTTCAAATTATTAACAGGACTCGACGAAGATGTTTATAAATCATTAGAGGTTGTAACACAGGGACATTCGGACAGCAGTGTCCTGACAGTTAATAAGCATCAGGAGGGCGTATACACTATAAGGGCAAACGATTCAACCGCTGAGACACACCTCAAATTTAATTATACTGCCGAGCAAGACGGTATGTATTGTTTCTATATGACTGTCAGTGGTGCGGATAATATGACGCTCAAAAGAAACGATGAAGATTTGGATACCTACTATATCAAGCGTGGATATTTAGGTTGTATGAGCGGTTTTGAGAGCGGTGACAAAATATCCTTCTATGCTACTCTTGGGAAGAATGCGAGTGGCACAGTCAATGTGCGTTGTGCTTATTTTGATAGTGAGGTTTTTGAGCGTGGACTTGAAATACTCTCCCAAAGCGTTATGACCGCACAAAAGGTTACTGACACTACAATAGAGGGTGTTATTGATGTGGCAAACGATGGCTTGTTCTACACATCTATTGCATACGAGGACGGTTGGAAAGCCTATGTCGATGGCAAAGAGGTAGAGATAACTCCGTTAGGCGATGCACTCGTGGCATTTAACCTATCGCAAGGCACACACACAATTAAACTCGTATATATGCCAAGTGGCTTTATATTGGGTGTAATGATAAGTGTAATCGGTTTGGCGATTTTAATTGCTTGTATTTGGTACGAAAATAAAACCAAACGGCAGTTGATGCCGGCGTTGGCAGATATTAGACCTATTATCCGTGATGATGAGGAATTTACGGAGGAATTACCTGAGGTTACCTCTGAATTTGAACAGGAAATCACACAGGACTCACCGACAGAGGTTGAGTCGGAGGATAATAATATAAGCGAAGATATAGATAATTCCCGAAATCAAGAGCAAAGTCAAGAGAATTTTGAAGATGAAACCCTTATACAAAATGAAGAAAACGACAATATTTTAGGTGAATAATCACATTTATTAGATTTTAGTATAAAAAATTCAAAAAAATCGCAAAAAACTCTTGAAATAAATCACATTAAATGTTATAATACCATTATATGACTGAAATATTAAGGAGGTGGGACAATGCCAAACATTAAATCAGCAAAGAAGCGTGTAAAAGTTATTGCAACTAAGACTGCTCAAAACAAGGCTATTAAATCAAATCTTAAAACCGTTGTTAAGAAGGCTTATATCGCTATCGACAATAACGCAGAAAATAAAGCTGAGGCAGTAAGTCTTGCTATTAAGAAAATTGACCAAGCAGCAGCAAAAAATATTCTTCATAAGAATACAGCATCAAGATGTAAGTCAGCTCTTGCAAAGAGATTAAACAAAACAGCTTGATTTTGATTGCCTTAAATGGCAAAATCAAATGAATACAAATCACTAACAACGGAGATTTTTATAAATACTTTGTAAATATTAGGTTTGTTTTTACAATGGGCATTGTCTTACGACTATGCCCTTTTGATTTTTTATAGAACTTTTAAAGGTGGTGGCAATATGTCTTTGTTTGATGTACCTATACAGAACCTGCAAGGTGTAGGTGTTAAAAGAGCAATCTTGTTTAACAAACTGGGAGTAAACAGTATAGGTGATTTAATTTTGTATTACCCACGGGGATACGAAAACTGGAACCAAATAACCAATATATCCGACGCTAAAGATGGTGAAGTATGCTGTGTCAAGGGCTATGTTGCTACGCCACTTTCGTCAGCCCGTGTCAAGAGCGGTATGCTTGTAGTCAACACTACTATAATTGATGATACAGGCTCGTTAAAACTTGTTTTCTTCAATAATAAATACATATCCTCAATGCTTGAATTTAACGGCGAGTACTATTTTTACGGCAAGGTTGAGCGTGGTCTGTACGGTGCAAGTATGGTATCGCCTAAATTTGTCAAGTCAACCGCAACTAAATCATTAAGGCCGATATATAATTTAACTTCGGGTATTTCAAATAATTTTGTAGAGAGTGCGGTCAAGTATGCACTTGGCGAACTACCGCCCGTTATCAAGGACCCCTTGCCTGAATTTATACGGCAAAAGTTTAATTTGTGCGATTATGATTTTGCCATAAAGAATATACACTTTCCAAAGACAAACGAGGACCTGCAATTAGCTCGGCAACGGCTGATTTTTCAGGAATTACTTATCCTTACGCTTGGACTTACTTGTATAAAACAGAGCAAAAACAGAGCAGAAAGCGAGGCAATAAGCCAAGACTTTCTGCAAGAATATTTATCAATATTACCTTTTACGCTTACAAACGCACAACTTAGGGCATTACAAACCTGCTTGTCCGATATGCAGTCAAACAGACCAATGCAAAGATTAATACAGGGTGATGTCGGCTCCGGCAAGACCGTTGTGGCAGGCGGTGCGTGTTATAGTGCCGTCAAGAACGGCTTTCAAGTTGCAATTATGGCACCGACCGAAATTTTAGCAACACAACATTACAATACATTTGTAAAATTATTTGATAATACAGGCATAAGGGTCGGACTTCTGGTCGGCTCTATGACTGTATCACAAAAAAGACAAATTAGGTCACAAATCGAGTTGGGTGAACTCGACCTGATTATCGGCACTCACGCACTTATTACAAGTGATACAAATTTTAAAAAACTCGGTTTGGTTATAACAGATGAGCAACACCGCTTTGGCGTATTACAAAAGGCGAGATTAACCGATAAGTCAAAGTCAGCACACTTGCTTGTAATGAGTGCTACGCCTATCCCACGCACATTGGGGCTGACTATTTTCGGTGATTTAGATATTACTGTAATTGATGAGTTGCCAAAGGGCAGACAGAGCATAAAAACAATGCTGATAACATCTCAAAAAAGGGAGAAGGCCTTTGCATTTATCCGTGATGAGATAGATAAAGGCAGACAAGCCTATATAGTCTGTCCGTTAATCGAGGAGGGCGAAGGCGAACTTGTCAGTGCCGAAACCTATTGTGCCGAACTTATGCTCAATTATTTTGCAGATTATCCTGTCGGACTTTTGCACGGCAAAATGAAGCCAGCCGAAAAAGATAAGGTTATGCAAGATTTTGCAAACGGTGATATTTCTGTCTTGGTTACTACAACAGTTGTCGAGGTTGGTGTAGATGTTCAAAATGCAACTGTTATGATGATAGAGAATGCCGAGAGGTTCGGGCTGTCACAATTACATCAGTTGCGTGGCAGAGTAGGCAGGGGCGACCAAAAGTCATATTGCATACTGTTATCTGATAATAAGAGCGAGAAATCTATGCAGCGGCTTAGCGTTATGTGTCGCACTTCCGATGGATTTAAGATTGCCGAAGAAGATTTAAAGGCGAGAGGTATCGGTGATTTGTTCGGCTCACGGCAACACGGTTTGCCTGAGTTGAAGATTGCAAACCTAACCGATGTCAGTAGTGTAGAACAAGCCCAGCAGGCAAGTGAAATGATACTCAAAATTTCGCCCGATTTACGCAATCTTGAATTTAGGGGTATCAAGGCGGAGTTGAGTAAACTCTTTAAGAGTACCCATATAAACTGATAACGCTTGTAAACTGCGTTTATTTTAGCATTTTTTTAAGATACATACCTGTATAAGAGGTTTCACATTTTGCAACCTGCTCAGGTGTGCCTGTTGCAACTATAAGTCCGCCCTCGTCGCCACCCTCAGGGCCAAGGTCAATTATATAGTCGGCGGTTTTGATAAGGTCAAGGTTATGCTCAATGACAATTACTGTGTTGCCATTGTCAACAAACTTTTGCAATACATCAATAAGTTGATGTATATCGGCGATATGCAGTCCCGTTGTAGGTTCATCAAGTATATAGATTGTCTTGCCTGTACTGCGTTTGCTAAGTTCTGTCGCAAGTTTAACACGCTGTGCTTCACCGCCCGAAAGTGTAGTTGCAGGCTGTCCAATCTTGATATAACCAAGTCCTACATCATAGAGTGTAGCAAGTTTTCTGTAAATTTTAGGGTGATTTGCAAAGAACTCCATACCCTCCTCGACAGTCATTTCAAGCACATCATAGATTGATTTGCCCTTGTATTTAACTTCGAGTGTTTCTCGGTTGTAGCGTTTGCCCTTGCAAACCTCGCAAGGAACATAAATATCAGGCAAAAAGTGCATCTCAATTTTTTTGATGCCGTCGCCATCACAAGCCTCGCAACGACCGCCACGAACATTAAAAGAAAATCTTGACTGGGTGTAGCCACGCATTTTGGCATCGTTTGTCGAGGAATAAAGTTCCCTTATATCAGTAAATACACCCGTATAGGTTGCAGGATTAGAGCGTGGCGTCCTGCCGATAGGGCTTTGGTCAATTTGAATTACATTGTCTAAATTTTCGATACCCTTGATAGATTTAAACTTGCCCGCTCTTGTCTTGGCACGGTTAAGTTCCGATGCAAGTTTTTTGTACAAAATCTCATTTATAAGCGAGGACTTGCCCGAACCGGATACACCTGTTACGCAAACAAGTTCGCCAAGTGGAATTTTAACATCAATATTTTTGAGGTTGTTTTGGTTGGCACCCTTAATTTCAATAAATTTCCCGTTACCTTTTCGCCTTGTGGCAGGTACGGCGATTTCTTTTTTACCGCTTAAATATTGCCCTGTGATAGAATTTTCACAATTTTTAATATCATCAAGGCTACCGGTACAGATTATATTGCCACCATGCACACCTGCTTTTGGACCAATATCAACAATATAGTCGGCACTTTCCATAGTTTCCGAGTCATGCTCTACAACGATTACAGTATTGCCAATATCACGCAATCTTTCAAGAGTTTTGATTAATTTGGAGTTATCTCTCTGGTGCAGTCCGATACTCGGCTCATCAAGGATATACATAACGCCCATAAGCGAACTGCCGATTTGTGTAGCAAGCCGTATTCTCTGGGCTTCGCCGCCGCTTAATGTGCCTGCGTTCCTTGATAATGTCAAATAACCCAAGCCGACACTGCTCAAAAATGTGAGCCTTTCCTTAATTTCGTGCAAAATATCTTTTGCAATTAACTGTTCTTGTGGCGTAAGTTGCAGGTTCTCCATAAATTTAATTGCTTTAATTACTGACATATCGCAGAACTGAGATATGTTTTTGCCACCTACCGTTACAGCAAGGCTAACTTTTGATAATCTTTGACCGTCGCACTTATCACAATGGATAGCCGACATATAGCCTTGTATTTCCTCTTTTATCCAATTACTCGAAGTTTCGTTAAATCTGCGTTCAAGGTTAGGTATAATGCCCTCAAACGAGTGTTCCATTACACCGCTGAAAACTTTGCTCTCCCGTTTAAGTTTAAGTACCTCGCCGTTATTGCCGTATAACAGAATATCCAAGACCTCCGGTGATAAATCTTTGAGCGGAGTATCAAGCGAGAAGTTGTATCTTTCGGAAAGTGCGTCAAAATACATAGAGGCAATAGAGTTACCCTCCATAGCCCAACCGCTTGCCTTTATGCCACCTTGATTAATTGACAGGTTGTAGTTAGGAATAACAAGGTCCTTATCAATTTTCATAAATACGCCCAAACCGTCGCATTTATCACAAGCACCAAAAGGGTTGTTAAACGAGAACATTCGCGGGGTTAATTCATCAATATTTATCTGGTGGTCAGGGCAGGAGTAATTTTGCGAGAACAGCATATCCTCACCGTTGACAATATTAACAAGCACGAGTCCGTCGGTTAATTTTGAGGCAATTTCAATGCTGTCCGCAAGCCGTGAGCGAATATTGTCATTTATAACCAAACGGTCAACTATAATCTCGATATTATGCTTTTTGTTTTTTTCGAGTTTAATTTCCTCTGATAAATCATAGATAATATCATCAATTCTAACTCTTACAAAGCCACTTTTGCGAGCCTTGTCAAGTTCTTTGACATATTCGCCCTTTTTGCCCCTTACAATAGGAGCCATAACCATAATTTTGGTATTATTTTCTAATGACAGTATACGGTCGGTAATTTGGTCAACAGTTTGTTTCTTGATTTCTCTGCCACATTCCGGACAATGAGGAATACCCACCCTTGCATATAAAAGCCTCAAATAATCGTAAATTTCTGTTACTGTGCCGACAGTAGAACGAGGGTTGTTGGAGGTAGTTTTTTGGTCTATTGATATAGCAGGGGATAGCCCGACAATGCTCTCTACATCAGGCTTTTCCATTTGCCCCAAAAATTGCCGAGCATAAGAGGATAAACTCTCGACATATCTGCGTTGTCCCTCTGCGTAAAGAGTATCAAACGCAAGCGAAGATTTGCCCGAACCCGAAAGTCCCGTAAATACTATTAACTTATCTCTCGGTATTTCAAGGTCGATATTTTTGAGGTTGTGCTTTTTTGCACCCTTTATTATAATTTTATCGTTTTTCAAAATACTTTACCTCCTTTTATTTTGTATATTAGCAAGGTGTTGGTACCATACCAACACCTTATTTTTTCAAGAAATTTTATCTTCAACGGCATTATCTATAACGGCAGGGGCATCTATAACCTTGTGGTTTATTACCAAACCATCAAATTTTTCTTTATAAGATACCATACCAATGAGTTTAGCGTTGCATTCATTGCAGAAAAATTCCGCCCTAAAACTTTTGTTTTTAATTATCCATTCGCCCTTTGGTTTAATTTTTTTGCTACAATGAGGACAAAAGAATTTTAATTTGCCTACATTATCATTATGTATATTTTCGTTTGTTAATATACGAGTTTTAAAAGTTATTCTTCTAAAAAAATCTTCGTTGACAGGCGTTACAAAACCCTTAATCTTTTTGTCATCGTAGAGTTTTACAAGACATTCGGAAGTTTTTTGGGCATCTTCTAACGCACGGTGCAACCTGTCTACATCGTAACTAATATCCGCAAGCGAGCAACAGGTGGATAGTGAGGCTTGTTTTGACTTATCATGGATGCCCAGCATATTTTCGCAAAAAGGTTGGGCGTTACAGTAATTTGTAAAAAAGTCAAGGTTAAATTCGGGATAAAAGCAGTCAAGATTTTCTATCAACGCTATTATATCCGATGTACTCCAAGTAACGAGCGTAGCACCGCTCGCAAAGTCGGCAAAATCTTCGATAGCCTGAGCAAAGCCGATACCGTTAGCCTTTAACTCGTCCATTGTAATATGTGTCAATGCCTTGACATGGGAGTTAAGTTTCTTGCAAATAGCAGGCTTAACTAAGGTCGAAAATGTGCCGATTATTTTCAAATTATCATCAAGCTTTACCGCACCAAACTCAATTATTTCGTTAATATACCTCTGGTGAATAGGGCTGTATACCGAGGTCCATTCTAAATCTAAAACTACAAATTCCATTATTTTTTAGATGCTTTCTTCATTCTTAATTCTTTTGACAAAATTTCTTTACGCATACGAATTGATTTAGGCGTTACCTCTACAAGTTCATCATCAGCAATAAACTCCAAGCACTGTTCAAGTGATAATACAGAGTGCGGAGTAAGTTTGAGTGCATCATCAGAGCCGGAGGCACGGGTGTTTGTAATATGTTTTCTCTTGCAAACATTTACAGTAATATCCTCCGCCTTTGGACTTGCACCAACTATCATACCCTCATAGACAGGCACGCCTGCACCAATGAACAAGCGACCTCTCTCTTGTGCCTGAAACAGTCCGTAAGTAACGCTTTCGCCTGTTTCGTGAGCAATAAGTGAACCTTGATGGCGGGTGATAATTTCACCCTTAAACGGCTCGTAGCCGTCAAATACATGGTTCATAATACCGTTACCGTTCGTATCTGTCAAAAATTCCGAACGATAGCCCATCAAACCACGGGCAGGAATTCTAAATTCAATATGAGTTGAACCGCCGTCACGAGGGTCCATATTGATAAGTTCGGCCTTTCTTGAACCAAGTTTCTCCATAACAGCACCGACATAGTCCTGAGGGACTTCTATCATAAGGTACTCCATAGGCTCGTTAAGTACGCCGTCAATTACTTTGGTAATTACTTGTGGGCGGGATACTTGGAACTCATAATTTTGTCTACGCATTGTTTCAATCAAGATTGATA
>CAZZHP010000028.1:0-10567 GCA_964653925.1 uncultured Eubacteriales bacterium
ATTTTAGACGGTTTTGGTAATGCTCCGCAAGAGGGTAACGCTATTGCCGCTGCCAGAACTCCTAACATTGACAGACTCTTTGCCAACAACCCTTTAACCGAGATTGGTGCGTCAGGTATGGACGTTGGTCTGCCTGACGGTCAGATGGGCAACAGTGAGGTTGGTCACACTAACATTGGTGCAGGCAGGGTCGTATATCAAGAATTGACCAGAATTACCAAATCTATTGCTGATGGCGACTTCTTCCAAAATGTTGCTATTGGTAATGCGATTAACAATGCTATCAAAAACAACTCTGCTCTCCACCTTTTTGGCTTATTGTCCGATGGCGGTGTACATAGTCATATATCTCACCTTTACGGTATTTTGGAATATGCTAAAAGGAAGGGACTTAGCGAAGTTTATGTTCACGCCTTCCTCGATGGCAGAGATGTTCCGCCTTCAAGTGCGAAAGATTTTGTCGCTGACTGCGTAGCAGAAATGAACAAAATCGGCGTTGGTAAAATTGCATCTGTAATGGGCAGATACTACGCTATGGATAGAGATAACCGCTGGGATAGAGTCGAGAAGGCTTATTCCGCTATGGTTTATGGCATTGGCGAGCATAGTGCTTGTCCTGTTGAGGCTGTTGCTAAATCCTACGAAAATAATGTTACTGATGAATTTGTGCTACCTACCGTTATTGACGGCACAAAGAGAATCGGTGCTAATGACAGCATAGTGTTCTTTAACTTCCGCCCTGACAGAGCAAGGGAAATTACAAGGTGCTTTGTAGACCCTGACTTTAACGGCTTTGAAAGGAAGCACGGACTCTTCCCTCTAACTTATGTTTGTATGACTCAATATGACGCTACTATGCCTAATGTTGAGGTTGCATTTAAGCCACAGAGCCTTGCTAATACTTTGGGTGAGTATATCTCTGACAAGGGACTTACACAGCTTAGAATTGCCGAGACAGAGAAGTATGCCCATGTAACATTCTTCTTTAACGGTGGTGTCGAAAAGACCTACAACAACGAAGACAGAATTCTTGTTAAATCCCCTGCTGTTGCTACTTATGACTTGCAACCGGAGATGAGTGCTTACGAGGTTTGCGATAAATGCGTCGAGGCTATCAAAAGCGGCAAATATGATGTTATTATACTTAATTTTGCTAACTGCGATATGGTAGGCCATACAGGTGTATTTGAGGCTGCCGTAAAGGCTGTTGAGGCTGTTGATACCTGTGTCGGCAAGGTTGCTGACGCTATTGCCGAGATGGGTGGCGTTACACTTATTACCGCTGACCACGGTAACGCTGACAAGATGTATGATGTAGATGGTTCACCATTTACCGCACATACAACTAACCCTGTGCCGTTCTGTGTTATCGGTTATCCTTGTACACTCCGTGAGGGTGGCAAGCTTGCTGATATTGCACCTACAATGCTCCAAATACTTGGACTTGAACAACCGGCAGAAATGGACGGCAAGTCAATTATCGCTTAATTTGTGATAATTTTGCGTAATTTGTAATAAAAACTTTGTTTATGCTAAAAAATAATATAGAGCGTAAGGTTTTGACCTTACGCTCATTTTTTATATAGTATTATATAGATTATATAGTGAAAAAATCGGCAGTTCCATAACTGAAACCGCCGATAATTTTATGTTACAATTACTTTATATTGCAAATTAACCGAAGTACCTTTCGAGCAAGCCCTTGAACCCTGCACCGTGGCGAGCTTCGTCACGGAAATTAAAAGCAAAGTCCCTTGTTTTTCAAGGTTTCTGAATGTCTTTTTTTGGTTTAGCACAAAGATAGCACAAAATTGGAAAACAGGTATGCAGAAAAATTGTCATTTAGAGGGTGCAACTTATGGATTCTGTAGCCCCAAAAAATATCGGCATAGTTATCTTGCGAATAAACCATAAAAGGTGGAGTTACACGCCTAACGAACATCAAGTGAGTTAATCATCCGTTTTTTTTGTATTACTTTTTTACGTAATTAAAAAAATAACAAATCTTTTTGCTTATTTTCTGCGATCGTTTGGAAAAGTTCAAAAACTTATGCAAATTAAATCACAAGAATTTACGATTTTCTATTGCGAAAAAACGAGAAATCTTGTATAATGATAGTTGATATTAAATTTTCGTTTCGGGAGGCTTAATATGATTTCGCTATAGACCGTTGTTCTGTTACCCCGCAGACAACAAAATTCAAGCGTTAAGTGCAGACAGAATTGTAGTATATCTCCAAATATCTGGGCTAAAATTAACAAAGATAAAGAGGTCAGTTTATCTGTATTAACAAAAATATGCGAAACATACAAAATTAGTTATGGCGACATAGTGGAATACACACTCGACGGACAGGAAAGTGCAAGGATTTGATAAAATGAAAGATTTTAAATTTATTGACCTATTTGCTGGAATAGGTGGTTTTCATCAGGCGATGTCTAATTTAGGCGGAAAATGTGTGTTGGCATCAGAAATAGATAATTTTGCTATACAAACATACTTTGAGAATTATGGTATAAATTCTGCTCACGACATCACGACTATTGAAAACGAACAAATACCCGAACACGACGTTCTGTGTGCAGGTTTTCCTTGTCAACCCTTTTCAAAGGCAGGAGACAGATTAGGGTTTGCGGATGAAACAAAGGGAACTTTGTTTTTCCAAATCGCAAGAATATTAAAGCACTCAAAACCCACCTATATCATTCTTGAAAATGTTAGAAATCTTCTGTCTCACGACCACGGAAATACTATAAATGTTATTGAAAAAACTCTCAAAGAACTAGGCTATAATACAAAAATAGTGGTAATGTCGCCTCATCAATTAGGCATTCCTCAATTACGAGAAAGAGTTTATATCATTGGTATTAGAAATGATATTTTTGACGGTAAAATTGATATTAATATACCTCAAATTGATAAGTTAACTTTATCTGCCAATGCAGAGAAAATTTTTGAAAAGAATGCTGACAAAAAATACAATATAAGCGAACACGAAGAAATAGTTCTTACTTGTTGGGATGAATTCTACAATGGTATTAAAGAAAAGACCCTCGGTTTTCCTATTTGGTCTTCTGAATTTGGCGAAGAGTACGGGTTAGAGACATTACCTAAATGGAAAGCAGATTTTTGCATTAAAAACAGGAAGTTATATTTGAACAATAAACCGTTTATAGATAAATGGTTAAAGAAATGGAATTATCTTTCTGATTTTACACCAACAGAAAGAAAATTTGAATGGCAAGCAGGCGAAAGTATAAAAAGTATTTGGGACGGGTTCATACAATTTAGACCATCAGGAATACGCGTTAAGAGACCAGATACTTTTCCTGCGTTGGTAGCTATTGTTCAAATTTCTATTGTTGGTCGTTATAGGAGAAGATTGACACCGAGAGAAGCTGCAAGATTACAAAGTTTCCCTGATACTTTCAAACCAAATAGTAACGACCATCAGGCATATAAACAATTTGGTAATGCCGTTAATGTAATTTGTGTTGAATATCTTGCTAAACAACTTTTTTCATACGGCAGAAAGGAGCAACAAATGTGTAGAGAGCAAGTTATGAAAAGCGAACAAATAATGCCAAATATGTCAATGGCAATAGATTATGACCAACCATTATTAAAGTCAAAAGACATATTAAATGCCTTTCGCTCGGCATTAGGTTCGGATTGCTATATTGAAAAATACCAAGGAACAAAAACCGTCTATACATATAATCACGACGGAATTAAAGAGTATTTTTTAGCAGGAGCAATCACCTATTTAAACAAACCACACCCCATTTTCAAAAAGAGGTATCAGTTAAAACTTTGGTTTAAGGATTTTTATGAAGAACATAAAAACGATAAAGACACAAAAATCCGCTTGGTTGGGTTGTATCACTATAATGGATTGGTCGTTTTTGTTGATTTTAAGTTAGAGGATTATATTGCTCGTAAACTTAATTCAAGTGCAGCACATATATATTCTAATGACATCTATCAAGCCGTTACCAATGGTGTGTTTGAGAAAATAGATAAAAATAATAATCATATTACGTCTGTTATAAGTCGTAATTTCAAAGATTATTTAAGTGATAAAGTAACAGGAAATGTTATTTTTGAACTATTTAGAAAATTTAATGCTGGCTTCACTTTTGGACAATGGATAACAGCCGTTAAGGCAATTTCTGAAATGAAAGAAAAATCATGGTATCAATGGAGAGGAACTGAATGGGCGGGGTGGCTATTAGAATATAAAGTTGCTAATTTCATTGAAAATGAGCATTGTGAAAATCAAATGCTTTATATAGGAAACATAAAAGATAACACTATGCTTGACTTTGACTTATTTTTTAGAGAAGCAAATTTTTACGGCGACTTAAAAGCAAGTGATATAGCAAAGCACGAAGCACCAGGAAATGACCAAAAGAGTGTATTAGAAGCAATCGCAAAATACGGAAAACTTTGGTATGTCATTTATGAGCACGACACAATCAAAGATACAGAGCGAAACAATGAAATGGCAAAAGCACGAATGGAACTGTTGGGAACACCATATATTGAGGGCAAAAAAATATCGTATTCTTCAAGGATGAAATATTCTGTTAATTTTAGACGAATGAGAATATACGAATTAAATCGTATAAATATGAACGACGCCTTGTCTGCATTCAATCAAGGACATCAACCAGACGGTTCAGTTCGCAACGCGAAGTTTTTGATAAACAAATCTAACATTGATAACTGTATTGTTTTTTCTTATGATGTTTAAAAAACTAAATAATAAAATCGCCTTTCATACTTATATTGCTTGGCAACTATATTTATTATCTCCAAAAGTCCACGGAGAACAGAAAGGATTTTATTATGGCTAATGTAGCACAAATAATTACTGAAAACATCTTAAAGGAAATGGAAGAAGCAGAAGCACAAGGAAAAACTCTCAGGTGGGGTAAACCGTTTGTGCTTGGCACTCCCTATAAACCATACAGTTATACCACAAGGGAGGCTTATCGCGGTATAAACAGGGTGTTACTCGATAACAACAAATACCTAACTTTTAATATGGTTAAGGAATTAAACGAGAAAGTTCTTTAAAAATGCTTTACACAAAAATCACAAAAAAGGTATGCAGAAAAACTGCATACCTTTTCTCGCAACCTATTGCAAATTAACCGAAGTACCTTTCGAGCAAGCCCTTGAACCCTGCACCGTGGCGGGCTTCGTCCTTTGCCATCTCGTGAACTGTATCGTGTATTGCATCAAGATTTTGGGCCTTAGCCAGCTTTGCGAGTTCATACTTACCTGCACAAGCACCTGCCTCTGCATCTACACGCATAGCGAGGTTCTTCTTTGTGCTATCTGTCAAAACTTCGCCGATAAGTTCAGCAAATTTAGCCGCATGCTCCGCTTCTTCAAAAGCGTATTTTGTAAAAGCAGCAGAAATTTCAGGATAGCCCTCTCTGTCGGCAACCCTCGCCATGGCAAGGTACATACCAACTTCTGTACATTCGCCGTTAAAGTTAGCATAGAGATTGTCCATTATCTCCTTGCTGGCACCTTTTGCAACACCTACCTCGTGAACAGTTGCAAAGCCGACATCTTCCTCTTGCTTATT
Source organism: uncultured Eubacteriales bacterium (assembly GCA_964653925.1). Taxonomy (GTDB): domain Bacteria; phylum Bacillota; class Clostridia; order Oscillospirales; family Acutalibacteraceae; genus CAZXCG01. Next base: position 5,604 of record CAZZHP010000028.1, read on the forward strand.
AAACTTTGATGCCGAAGCACCGCAAATAGGGCATTTGTCAGGGGCTGTATCGCCCTCATGAACATAACCACATACACTGCAAACCCATTTAGCCATAGTAAAATCCTCCATTTTAAAAAATTTATCAGTCATTTTGGCAACATTGTGGGCAGACACCATAGAATGTCAAGCCGACTCCGTTGACGCAAAAGCCTCTGCTCTTCATAGCGTTAATGAGCGGTTGTAGCTCAAAATCGCTAATATCAATAATGCTCTTGCACTTCTCGCAGACTATATGGGCATGAGGTTTTGTGTTGCCGTCTATATGTTCCTCGCCGTCAACAGTTGCAACATATTTGACTATGCCCTCATCTTTGAACTTGTTTACATTTCTGTAAACTGTGCCAAGGCTCAAACTTGGATAGTCCTTTTTTAAATTTTCGTAAATCCACGAAACACTCGGATGAACATTGGTACTCACTATTTTGTTAAGTATAGCTTTTCTCCTGCTACTATAATTTTGTCTCATTTTAGCTTCCCTCCAAATCAATAATTATTATTGATTTTACTATATTATACTATAAATATCTGAATTTGTAAATAGTTTATTAAAATAATTTTTAGATTATTTTTCCGAAAGCAACTTAGTAAGTTCTTCCATAAATGTGTTTATATCCTTAAACTGTCTATAAACTGATGCAAACCTGACATAGGCAACCTCATCGGCATGTTTGAGTTGTTGCATAGTCAGTTCACCGATGTATTGCGATGTAATCTCCCTGTCGAGTGTGTTTTGCAACACTGACTCGATGTTATCAACCATTTTTTCGACATCACCTACGGACACAGGACGCTTTTCGCACGCCCGTAATATACCGTTTACCAACTTGTTGCGGTCAAATTGTTCCCTTGACTTATCACGCTTAACAACTATAAGCGGTACAGTTTCGACTGCCTCATAAGTTGTAAATCGTTTGCCACAAGCAGTACACTCTCGGCGGCGGCGAATTCTCTCGCTGTCATCTGCCGGTCGGGAGTCAACAACCTTACTTTCTTCGTATGAACAAAATGGACATTTCATATTTTTTGCTCCTTACAACACAAACTTTTCTTAACCCTTAATTATTTATATCCTATCAAAATTTTGGCACTATGCGGGGCAACGCAAATATTATTGTCATAAATTTTGCCGATTGTATCCAAGCCGACTCTGTTTTCATCACCAATTATTACCCACTCGGTCGGACTGTCTGCACCCTCTATTGTGATATTCTCGTAATTGCAACCACCGTTTAAGGCAACGCAGATACACCGCCAGCCGTTTTTGTCAACTAAATTTTCGAGCGTAAATGCAACCACACTATCAGGTGTATTCATAAACCTTATGCTATTAGCACTTGTTGTTGTGCTGTCAGTAAACGGTGCGAACATTTTGCGAATTTTGATTAAATTCCGATAGTAACTTGCTACATCACCAAAGGTTAAAAGGTTGCTCCAATCTATCATATTTAAGCTTGCAGGGGAATTATAACTATTGTGTTCGCCCTTTTTGGTACGGCAAAATTCCTCACCGGCAAATATAAACGGTATTCCCTGCGAGGTCAACAGGACAGTGGCACTTAATTTGTTCATAGCAACAAGGTCATCATATCGGGTATTAAAGCCATGACCCTTATTGCACGAGGTAACTAATTTATCATATAAAGTAAAGTTATCGTGGCACGAAGCATAGTTAAGTGTCTGAGTCGGGGCTTTTGCCCAACCACAGAAACAGTTAGACTGCCCCTCGATACCTGTAATTATATTGCTTTTGCAATATCCATTTTGCAGAAAACCGCTCGATTTACTCTCGAAGGCATTACCTTTGAGAGCATCTCGGATATTATCGTTGAAAATTGCTACCCTATCGTTTAAAAGTCCCAAATTGCGTTTGTTCGCCATTTTGATATTCGGATAGGACAAAGTTGTGAACATATCCCAGCCTTCGCCATACATCAGCAAATTTTCGCCGTTTGGCAACTTATCAAGTTCGGCACGAATTTGGTTAATTGTCTGGACATCGTGCAAACCCATCAGGTCGAACCTAAACCCGTCTATGTGATATTCTGTTGCCCAATATAAAACACTATCGACAATAAACTTGCGTACCATAGCACGCTCACTTGCGACATCGCAACCGCAACCCGAACCGTTTGAATATGTGCCGTCTGCGTTAATTCTGTGATAATAATTTGGCACAGTCATATTAAAGTAAGATTTATCGGAATGATAGGTATGATTATACACCACATCCATTACAACACCTATACCGGCACTATGCAGGGCGGCAATCATCTGCTTGCACTCTTTGACCCTAACCGCACCATCATAGGCATTTGTGCTGTAACTTCCCTCAGGGGAATTATAATTCAATGGGTCGTAACCCCAATTATATTCATCACTGTCTACTTTGCCCTCGTCAACTGTTGCAAAATCAAAAATAGGACTTAACTGAATATGGGTAACACCCAGCCATTTAAGATAATCGAGGCAGGTTGACGGGGATTTTTTATCACCGTTTACTGTTGTGCCTGTCTCGGTAAAAGCGAGGAATTTGCCACGATTTGCCTTGCTGACGCCGGAGGCCTCGCTGTAAGAAAAGTCCTTGACATGGGTTTCCCAGATAATTGCCTGTGTTGATCTGCCGTTAAATACCGGCTTATCATCAGCCCAATTATAAGGGTTGGTCTGTGCCAAATCAAGCACCATACCACGCCTGCCGTTGACACCCGTACTGCGGGCATAAATATCGACAACTTCATTAACTATACCATTGTTTGACACAAGATATGTGTAATAAAGATTTTTTACATTTTTTAAGTTTACACTCCAAACGCCGTTTACCCTGTTAAATTGCATCGGATAAACACCTACTACGGCGGAGTTATCCTCGTTATCGCTACCCTTTGTGTATAATTTCAGGCAGATATTGTCGGCAGTAGGCGACCATACCTTGAACATAGCCTCATCACCGTCAAAGGTAACACCCAAATCATTACCGCTATAAACCATATTGTCAAGGTTATTCACATCATCTATATTAAAAACTGCTCTCACTTTGTTATCCTCTTAACTGTTGTACATTTATTTTGTCTTGAAAATATATATCTTTTTGAGCAAATCTATTGCCCTATCCCTATTGGACTCCTTAGTGACTGTGCCATAGGCACGACGCACCCAACAGGACATATAGGAATAGCCTTTATCACTAAACTCAGGATAGGAGGCATACATCTTCTCTTTGGTCGGGAAGAATAAAGACAGACACTTTTTGCACTTGAAGGCAACTCCGTTTTTTTTGCCAAAATTGTCATATTCTCTTTTAATACTTACTGCGTCAGAGCCGTGATTGCCCGACAAACGCACAATATGAATAATATTGCTTAAATCAATCTCAGACTCAACATCGGCAAACCAAAATTTAGCAAGTGCGAATAACTGTGCTGTTTGTTGCTCTAAACCGGCTTTTTTGATAACAGAATTTATATACTCCATATCGACCTTATCACTTAATTTTAAGTCCATATAGTAAATATCAAGTATCCTGCGTATGCCTATGCCCTTATTCAAATAATGTTTAAGTGTATGCAGTAGGTTGTACATATACACGACTGTATCATTGGCAGTGTATACAAACTGATTTTCTTTACTCTTTTCTGCCATTGAGAAAGCATTGTTAAACACATCACCGCATACAGTACCTTTCCCAAAAAAGTCAGCGTGAGCCTCAATTACAAGCCCCTGTGGTGTAGTTGCCTGTAACTCCTCAGGATTATCGTAAATAACGCTATAACCCATATCATTAAGCATAATGGCAACTTTATCCATATTCTCCGGACCGACTATAAAGTCAATGTCACTCATCATTCTGTACTCCGGCTGAGGATATAACTTTTTGATTATAGAGCCTTGTACCTGCAAGGAGCGAATATTTGCGTCGGTAAATTTATTAATTAAAAACTCGGTCAGTGCCATTTGGTTATAATGCCTTTGCACCGAGAAACTAAACAGCATCTTCCATTTATTCAGGACTTCTTCGCTTGGCTTGTTGTCTAATTGCTTTATGCCCAAATATGCTATGTTGGCGACCTCGTTCCCTCTTGCAATATTCAGAACCTTTTTAAAGGAGATATTATCAGGCTTCTCCTGTGGTTTACGCTTGTTTACAACACTGTTTATAATATGTATGAGGTAATCATAATCGCTTGCAAAAGTCATAGTCAATCTCCTTTTATTTTGTGTTTGATTTTACTGAGTAATTCCCGACTCCTCTTGTACACAAGTCGAGGATAATACAGAGCAACCCAAAGTCTTGAATAAATCTTGTATGCTGTACTGTCAACAGTGTAAAATTTATCTTTGCGATAAAATGCCGACAGAACCCCTATAATCTGGCTATCGTAGACTTTCTCTAAACCAATACAATTATCACCGCAAATTATATAGTAATTGTCAAATACATTTACAACCCTGTGCAGTACAAGTTGGTCGCCCCTGCGGTACAACGGTACATCGTACCTTTTGAGTCTACCGTTGCAACGCTTGATTACAACTGTATCTCTGCGGTCTTTGAGCAAGGGGTACATACTAAGCCCAAATGTAGTATCTACAAGTTTGCCCTTTTCGGCTAATATTTGTTCGGCTGTTAATTTATCATTCATCTTCAAGTACGCCAGCAGACTGCATTTGCCCAATAAAATTATTTACGGCTTTTTGTGATAATTCACGGTCGATATTATATTTTTCTATAAGTTTATCGGTAATTTGCTCTGCCGTTAAGCCCTCCGATACAAACTGCCAAATCTCTGCACCTGTGGTATTGAGTTCTATCATTCCCCTAAATTCTCTGCTTAATGCACCTGTCGATACAACAATAGTTTGTCCGTCAATCTCTCTTGCTACAAAGCCATTTTTTATCTTCATAAAATTAAACTCCTTTATATTAG
>CAZZHP010000029.1:0-7855 GCA_964653925.1 uncultured Eubacteriales bacterium
CGGTTTCGCCACCAATCAACGCACTGTTTGACTGAACGCAACCCTCTGCTACACCCTTTACAATCTCGGCAACTTTTTCCGGAATATTTTTACCAACTGCGATATAATCGAGGAAAAACATTGGCTTTGCACCACAACAAATTACATCGTTAACGCACATAGCAACTGCATCAATACCAATGGTATCGTGCTTATCTAACAAGAAAGCAAGTTTGAGCTTTGTGCCGACACCGTCTGTACCGCTGACAAGGACAGGGTCCTCCATACCTTTTATATCAGGACGGAATAAACCGCCAAAACCGCCTATACCGGATACTACACCTGCTGTCTTGGTACGCTTAATATGTTCACCCATAAGTGAAACTGCCTTATAACCGGCGGTTACATCAACACCTGCTGCCTTGTAACTTTCTGAAAAACTATTATTCATAACTGAACACTCCTATATTTGTTTGAAAATCTTTTATAAAAACAAAAATAAGCAGTCCCTACCTTACATAAGGGCTACTTTTTCCATTATTTCTTTATCTTTAAGCATAACTGTGTCGTGCATAGCAATTTTATCTTGTTCCAATTTCGCTGCAAGTTCCTCATCAGAGAGTGCAAGCATTTGAACTGCGAGTATGCCGGCGTTGCCTGCACCATCAATCGCAACAGTTGCAACAGGTACACCGGTAGGCATTTGGACAGTGGCAAGAAGGGCATCAAGTCCATCAAGGTTAGTTGATTTGACAGGTATACCAATTACAGGCAAAGTAGTATGAGCAGCCAATACGCCTGCTAAATGAGCAGCCATACCGGCAGCCGCTATAATTACACCAAACCCGTTAGATTTAGCGTTTTGTGCAAAATTTACAGCCTCAATCGGTGTACGGTGAGCACTCATAACATGTGCTTCGTAAGGAACACCAAACCTTTTTAATTGAACTATTGCTTTTGAAACAGTTGGGAAGTCGCTATCGCTACCCATAATAATTGCAACTTTCTTCATAGAAATCTCCCCTTTGAGAAAATTAAATAGATTAAGCCATGATAACATATCATAGCTTAATAATCTTTCTACTATATTATAACTGTTTTCGCAATTTTTTTCAATAGTAAAATAACAAATATTTTATTTTATTGCGATACAATATATAAATTATAAAATTTTTTAAATTCTCTTGCAATAATGACAATATTATGATATAATGTTATCATAGAGAATATGCGGGTGTGGTGGAATTGGCAGACACGCAAGATTTAGGTTCTTGTGGCAAAACCGTGCAGGTTCAAGTCCTGTCACCCGCACCAGACTTAAAAAAACTGAACCCCAGAGCGAGCGGTGGGGTTCAGTTTTTTTTACTAAAACAGGTTGATTTATCATCAACCTGTTTTGTCTTGTAACTATATGAGTTTATTAAGTAGTGAATGATGCATCATTCACTCTGTAAAGAACAAGGCAACTATCTTTTGATAGTCGCCTTGGTGTTAATGTTTTTGTTATCTGTTGTACTTTTTCTTTTTACCTACAAGTTTTTTTGCTATAACTGCACCGCCACTTACAAAGAGCAGAGCCAGCCAAAGTGTAATATTGCTTTTATCGCCTGTCTGCGGGAATTTTGTGTTATCGGTCAATTTAGCGATTACTGTCTCGGCTTTGGTAATTTCATCTGTTGCATTTTCATCTTTGAAATACCTATCACAGCCTTCGCAGTACCAATACTCGATATTTCCCTCGGCATCCTCTGTTGCCTCTTTTGCACCTACATGCGTGAGTTTGGTGTGGGTTTTAGGGTCAAGTTCGCCATATTCCTCACCACAAACCTCGCATTTAGCCTTATCTTTATCGGTTGCCTTTCCGCCACTGTGGTCAGTGATTGTTCTACCGCAATAGTCGCAGTTGTGGTCATTGGAATTGTCTGCATGTGTTGCTTCATCTTTCTTTTCACTGCAAACGGTGCATTCATGCCAGTGGCTTTCGTCATCTGTTGTCCAGTCATCGCTATAGGAGTGGTTACACAAGGTTTTTACACTCTTTGTCTTGACGTCTGATGCGAAGCCTGAATCGGTAGCGGTAATTCTGTAAGAAATAGTGTAATCTTTATAGCCGTCAAGCTCAGCAAAAACAACCTTTCCATCGCCATCTTCGTCCTTAACCCAGTTTGTGCCATCAATGCTGTATTCATAACCATCTGTTGCAGTTACAGTTATCTTGTATTCCCCTACCGCAACATCGGCTGTTAGCAGTTCACTGGCTACCGGTCTTGCAGGAACAGTGATAGTCTGACCTGCCTCACTGTCAGATTTTGTCACAGTAATATTTTTGCCGATAAGGTCATACTTTATGCTGTTCTTGTCTGTGCCACTGAGTGATATTTTTCCGTTCCCATCTGTGGTTACAGTATATGCGTTTGTACCATCACTTATAGTGTATTCTGTGTTCGGCACAAAGACACTTAAAGTTTCGCTTATATAGTCAATCAAGTGTAATCTCATAACCAGATGTAATGTGCTTTCCTTTTGAATATTGTAATCTGCTAAGGTCCTGCCATCTTCGAGCTGTTTTCCGGCAAAAATAAGACGCTGCTGATCGGGAGAAAAGCCCTCTATGTCCTGAATTTTCGCCTTCACGCTGTCGACGCTGTCTCCGCTCTCAACTTGGAGCGTGATAGTCTTTCCGGTAAGTGTTTTAACAAAGATTTGCATAGCACCTGCGTTTACGCAAAATACGAAGCACATAACCAGTGCAAGAAGTAAACTTAATAATTTCTTTATCATTTTCGGCCTCCAAAATATTAAGATTGTCCGTTTTATATCAATCGGCAACGGGCATACCAAGAGAAAGTTCGTAGCCAAAAATAGCCTTGATTTGCATTCTGTATGCAAGCATTTAGTAGATAATCTGGACAAATTCTCGCCCTATATCTACATTGTAACATAGGTATATTAAAATTTCAAGGAGTAAAGAGTAGATTAATTAAATTTTATTGGTTTATAATGAAGGCGTGATAGTGTAAACCTGTTTTGTCTTATAACTATATGAGTTTATTAAAATGTAACTTCGCCGTTATGGGTTAAGAGGTTTGCAGAAACGACTCCTTTGAGTTTCATAAGTTCCCTGACTAATTTGCCACCATCATTTGTCCTGAGTTCTACTGTCATATTAATTGAGGTCGGTGTTAAATTGCGGGACTTGATTGTATTGTATTTTGAGTATTCCTTAACCTTAGCCATTATATCCTGTTCGGAATCAATATTCGTCGAGTTAATAACCAAAATCATAGGTGCTTTGACTGTTGGGATACGGTTTAGGACAAATATTGCTATTGTTGCGATTATGCTTAATATAACAGCATATTGTGCCAAACCTGCACCGCAAATAATGCCTATACTAATTGACCAAAACAAAAATACCAAGTCCATCGGGTCCTTTATTGCCGTCCTAAATCTTACAATAGACAATGCACCAACCATACCCAATGATACAACTACACTGCTCTGAATTGTAACAATTACAGCCGCCGTAATCAATGCAAGGGCAACCAAAGAGATGTTAAAATTCTTGGAATAAAAGGTCTTTTTGGTCATAAGTCTATAAATAAAAAATACATAAACCCCCAACAAGAAAGTTATACAAAGTGATACAATAACTGTTGTAGTGGTTATACTGTCGGTGTAACCCTCTAAAAATGATTGCTTAAAGATATCTAACATAATTTTTCTCCTTATAAATTGTAAAGTCTGCAAAGGTAATATTTTGAATATGCTGTATACTGTAAATTCGCAAGCGATAACGCATCGTGGATAAATTCGGGCAGATACTCGTCCCATTTAACCTCCATAAGATGTTGACCTTGTGGCATTACAGCACGCTTGGCTATATCCTTGTCAAAAAAATTTGCTATCTGCGTTGATGATGACACATTCATATCAAATGTAATACGAACATTTCCTGAGTCGTAAACATAGGGTATTCTGTCGTAATCAACAATTATTACAGGTCGCATTTGATTATTTAACATTTCAAGTGCAAGCTTATTAAGTAGTGGCTTTTGGTTGGTAAAATCTGTCGGGACTCCACCGCTCATAATTAAGTTGCATTGTTCTTTGGTGATTGGGCAACTTGTTTTGTAGGTTTTGCCTCTCTCTTTGCGTTTGCACTCTAACGATATATGCTCATCACTATTGTTATAAATCCTTATCCTGAATTTTTCTCTTGGGTCTGTGCCGTTTTCGTTCTCGTAAAAACAACGGTTGTAAAAATCGTCAAAATAAATACTTCGTATATTATACATACCGTTCTGATTTACATGGGAATCACGGGATATCAAGCAATCGAGCCTTTGTGTTAACATATTTATCTGTGCGATTGTAACAGGATACTTATATTCGTGTCTGTATTTTTGCTCCAAACTATCACCCCTTTAACTGATGAGGAATTTGTATCTTTTTCTTGTATTATATTATATATTATTAAATAGATTTTTTCAAGGCATTTCTCTAACCTTTCACCTTATGTTTACTTAATTTTCATAAAAAGAAATAAATTTTGCAAAAAATTAAGAAATAATTAGAAAATAAAAGAAAATTAAAGCAATATTAAGCAATAGTTGAAATTTTTTAAGATATTTGACCTTATTTGACTTTTATTGAGTTTGACTTTAACTGACTTTGATTTTATAATAATATCATACTAAGTATTAAGTACAAAGTATAGAATGTTAGATTAAATATTCAAAAATATGCTAACACTAATTAAAGGTCAAAATATTACAAGCAAAAGAGATGATTTATATGAGAATAAGTGATTTAGTCGCAGAGTATATTTTAAATATGCTTGATGAGCAAGAAGGTAATGCCGAGATAAAACGCAACGAGCTTGCGGTCGAACTTGGTTGTGTACCGAGTCAGATAAATTATGTTATAACCTCACGCTTTACCCCCGAGCAGGGTTATATTGTCGAGAGTCGGCGTGGCGGCGGTGGATATATACGCATAAGCCGTGTATCGGCAGACCATAATCATCACATAATAGATATAGTAAATTCTATTGGCAGAAATATTGATGAAATAACCGCAATCAGAATTATACAGTCCCTGTTGCAACGCAATATAGTAAACGAACTGAACGCCAGACTGATGATTATTGCAATATCCGAGAGGAATTTTGCGGATATTCCGAAAGAGTATCACAATCACATAAGAGCAAGTATATTTAAAAATATGCTTTTAACTCTAATTTAAATATATTTTCGAGAGGAAGAATGAATTATGAAATGTCAAAAATGTCAAATCAACGAGGCTAACACTCACATCAAACAAGTTATCAACGGCAAGTCTACCGAGATGTACCTTTGCAGTAAATGTGCCGACAACGAGGGCATAACCTATGACGGACTTTTTGCAGATATGCAAAGTGAGTTTGAAAATATGCTCGGCAGTTTCTTTGGTAATGCCCTACCGTCACGCACAGAGGCGTCCCGTTGCAAGACCTGTGGCAGTACCTATGCTGAGATTGCCCGTACAGGCAAGGTAGGTTGTGCAGACTGCTACAACGAATTTTACGAGCAACTCTTGCCTACAATTCGTAAAATGCACGGCAACACTACCCATTGTGGCAAGCACAGCAGTCTAACGAAAGTTGACACAGTAGCAGAGCAGTCGGCTGACACTACTGCAAATGATGTAGACAAACTACAAGCAGAACTTGAAATTGCTATAAAAGAACAGAATTTTGAGCATGCTGCTGAACTTCGTGATAAAATCAAAGAACTTAACAACCAAAATTAAGTGAGGTATTACAAGATGATGAACAATAATTATAATGACACTGTTATCTCTACAAGGGTTAGACTTGCAAGAAATATAAATGATATTGCGTTTCCGCATAGATTATCCAAGTCAGAAAAACTGAATGTAATCGAACTTGTACGCAGTGCTTTGCTTGACTCCAACACAGTTATAGCAAAAGATTTTGACCTCATTAAAATGTGGGAATTATCCAAAATTGACGCTCTCGCACTTGTAGAAAAACACCTTATAAGCCCTGAATTTATAAAAAATACCGAAGGCCGTGCCGTGTTAATCAACAAAGATGAAACAGTCAGTATTATGATTAACGAAGAAGACCACATTAGACTTCAAGTTATAATGCAAGGCTTTGAACCGGAAAAGGCACTTGACCTTACGGATAAACTTGACACCTTGCTTGACGAAAGGCTACACTTTGCTTTTAACGAGAGGCTCGGTTATCTTACACAATGCCCGACAAATCTCGGAACAGGTTTGCGTGTGTCGGTTATGTTACATCTGCCTGCGATTAAGAGTACGAACGCTATAAACAGAATTGCAAACAATTTATCAAAACTCGGTATGACAATTCGTGGTATTTACGGCGAAGGCTCTGAACCTGTCGGCTCAATGTATCAGTTATCTAATCAGGTTAGTCTTGGCATAAGCGAAAAGGCCGCTGTTGACAATCTGAAAAATATTGCAATTCAACTTATAAATCTTGAAAAGCAAGAGCAGGAAAACTTGCTCAAAAATATTGATATTCAAGATAAAATTGCCCGTAGCCTTGGACTACTCAAATTCTGCCGTTCTATCTCCCACAGCGAGTCTATGCAGTTGCTGTCTAACATTAAACTCGGTATAATCAGCGGTGAAATAGACAATATTTCGATTGAGGATATAAACAAACTGATTATACAAATTCAGCCTGCAAATATAATGAAACTTGCCGGTCGTGAGCTTACCCCTGCCGAAAGAGATAAAGAAAGGGCAAACCTGATAAGGAACACTTTATAAAGGCATTATATAATTTTACAAAATTAAAAATCGGAGGGTTTTATAATGTACAATTTCAGAGAATTTACAAAAAAGGCAAACAATGCACTAAACTTTGCTATTGAAAGTGCCTCACTTATGGGACATACCTATATAGGAAGCGAGCATTTGCTGTTGGGACTTTTGAGGGAAGAAAACTCGGCAGCCGAAATTGCATTAAGAGATTCGGGCATAAATGCCGAAGATGTTGCTAGAATAATCGAGCAGACTATTGGTACAGGCATACAAACCCGACTATCCCCTAATGATTTTACACCACGATTTAAACGCATTATGCAGTTAGCTGTGATAAGTGCCGCCAAAATGTCGAGCGGATATATCGGCACGGAACATTTACTTATTAACTTGCTTGCTGACAGCGAGAGTTATGCGTACAAAATTATAACAACTCTTGGTGGAGACGCAAACAAAATAATAAATTCTATCAGAAATGCCGATAACGAAAGTTCTAACTTCCCGTATAATTCCGCAAATAATAAGCAGTCAAACATAAACAGCAAATCACAGAATAATTCGAGCAATACCAAAACTCTGAACTCATTTGGCAGAGATTTAACACAAGTTGCCCGTAACGGCGAAATTGACCCTGTAATCGGCAGAGATGAAGAAATAAACAGAATTATTCAAATCTTATCCCGCAGGACAAAAAATAACCCTTGCCTTATCGGTGAGGCAGGTGTCGGTAAGACTGCTGTTGCCGAGGGCCTTGCACTGAAAATTGCCAACGGCGAAGTTCCGGAAATTTTGGCTGATAAGCGAATTGTAAGTTTAGACCTAACATCTATGATCGCCGGCACAAAGTATCGTGGCGACTTTGAGGACAGAATAAAAAATGCGATAGAAGAAGTCAAAAACGCAAAAAATGTTATTCTGTTTATTGATGAATTGCACACCATAGTCGGTGCGGGTTCTGCCGAAGGCTCTGCTGATGCCGCCAATATCCTCAAACCATCACTTGCAAGAGGCGATTTTCAAATTATCGGTGCAACAACTCTGGAAGAATACCGTAAATTTATCGAAAAAGACG
>CAZZHP010000029.1:7955-10491 GCA_964653925.1 uncultured Eubacteriales bacterium
GAGCGACTACTGAATATGGAGTCTATTTTGCACAAGAGAGTTATCGGTCAAAACGAAGCCGTTACCTCTGTTGCAAAGGCGATTAGGCGTGGCAGAGTCGGGCTGAAAAGTCCTAAACGGCCGATAGGCTCGTTTATATTCTTAGGTCCGACAGGTGTCGGTAAGACTGAACTTTGCAAGGCTCTTGCTGAGGCAATATTCGGTGATGAAGATGCTATGCTAAGGCTTGATATGAGTGAATATATGGAAAAGCACACTGTATCAAGGCTTGTCGGTTCACCCCCTGGGTATATCGGCTTTGACCAAGGCGGTCAACTAACCGAGAAGGTCAGACGCAAACCTTATTCTGTAATCTTGTTTGATGAGATTGAGAAGGCACACCCTGATGTGCTTAATATCCTCTTGCAGATTTTGGAAGATGGCAGGCTGACCGATTCACAAGGCAGGACCGTTGATTTTAAAAATACAATAATAATAATGACATCTAATGTGGGTGCAAGACTTATTACTGACAGCCAAAAGAATTTAGGGTTTACTTATGATTTAAACGGCGACAGGGACTTTGACAAGGTTAAATCTGCTGTTACTGATGAACTCAAAAAACTGTTCAGACCTGAATTGCTCAACAGAATTGATGATATTATTGTATTTGATAGGCTTACCAAAACGGATATAGAGCAAATTGCTAAAAATATGCTTGATGAACTTGCCGTGCGTGTTGAGGATATGGGATATGAACTTAAATTTACAGACAAGGCAATAGCCGAGATTGCAAATGCAGGGTTTGACCAAACCTACGGAGCAAGACCTCTACGCAGAGCGATAACAAGCAAGATTGAGGACCCGCTTGCAGAGCAGATTTTGGGCGAAAAGTTTGCCGAAAACGACACTATAATTTGTGACTATAATGACGGCTTTGTATTTGACAAAGAGCAGAGTTAAAAAAGTCATATAACAAAACAGACCGAAGGGACACTTGCAGAAGTGTCCCTTTAACTTGTTTATACTCAGCAATATTATTAAAAATCGAACTGAACATCATATTCCCTGCACCAAAAATCAAGCTGAATTAAATATGCTAATATTTGCGGTGCTTTCATAAGTTGACCGTACCAAGGCGAAGATATTGCATCTGGGTTATCTATTAAACGATAAACGGCTTGCTTATCGACAAATTGAGCAATAGGTGAATTATCACTTAATAATTTTTTGACCCTCTCGCTAACTGCATTAAAGTATATCGGGTTGTGGGTTTTTGGGTAAGGACTTTTCTTTCGCCACGATATTTCAAGTGGCAATATATCCTCAAACGCCTTTCTGACTATGCCCTTCTCCCTTCCGTTATAGGCTTTGATTTGCCACGGCATATTATAAGCATAATTTACAATGCGATAATCGCAAAACGGGACTCTGACTTCAAGGCCGTTATACATAGAACATCTGTCCTTTCTATCAAGCAAGCATTGCATAAACCAATAGAAATTAAGCACAAACATCTCTCGCATTCTGCTATCTATCTTGCTGTCGGTGCTTAACTTATCGACAGATTTTATTGTATCCAAGTAACGCTGATTTACATATTCCTCGCCTCTTGGCAAAACACCATTTATCAGTATATTTCGCCTAACAGATTGAGTCCTCGACCACGGGAAACATTCCTCAAATAAAATATCCTTATTATGATACCATGGGTAACCTGCAAACAACTCGTCGGCACATTCACCCGACAGGGCCACCTTATAATTTTGTTTGACCTCTCGGCAGAACAGCAAAAGTGATGAGTCTATATCTGCCATCGCAGGTAAATCTCTTGCCTTGGTACTATCAATAAGTGCGTTGGCTACATCTATATTTTCTAATATAACTTCGGTATGGTCTGTGTTTGCCGCCTTGCTCATAAGGGATATAAACTCAAAATCGGCAGTAGGCTGGAACAGACTCTTTTGGAAATATTTTTTGTTATCTACATACTCAACCGAATAAGTCGGTACTCGACCCAAATTATTTTTTTGGTAATAATTTGATGCAACCTGAGTTATAATGCTACTGTCAAGTCCGCCTGACAAAAAGAAACACAACGGTGTGTCACTTACAAGTTGACGCTCGATAGAGTCTTGTATTAAATATCTTGTTTGCTCAATAGTTTGTTGCTCGTTATCTGTATGTTCGTGTGCTGTCAATTTAAAATATTGCTGCTTTATAAATTTGCCGTTCTTGTATGTTGCAAACTCCCCTGCTGATAACTCCTTAATATTTTTGAACGGTGTTCTGCCACAGGTACGGGCAGGTGCTAAAAAGAACACCTCGTACAAGCCCTCCTCGTCAACAACAGGTTTGACAACCGTGCTTGCGAGGATAGATTTAATCTCGGAGGCAAAAATAAGTTTATCATTATCTATATAATAAAAAAGCGGTTTAACGCCTATTCTATCACGGCACAAGAATAATGATTTTTCGGATAAATTGTAAACGGCAAAAGCAAAAATTCCGTTTAGTTTATTAGCACATTCCTCCCCCCAATGTATATAAGATGTCA